>SLOH01000154.1 GCA_007132595.1 Waddliaceae bacterium
AATTAAGCGCAGAAATTGATCAAGAGCGACAACATCAGGTCTTCTTTCAGTAAAAGGTTTCTCCATTTCACGTTGCATCAGTCCCTGCAAACGCATGGGAAGACGATTGATAATTTCCTCATAGGGCGCCTCCCAGCGATCGTCGACGACTTGCGTGGGCGTTTGATTGGTTCTCGTTGAGTAGGTGTACTCATCTCTTAATTGCTGGTAATTTTGCGTGTTTTTTCTAAAGTCGGACGAGTCGGGTGTTCCTGTAATCAGAGTATAAATAATGGGCTGGTCTTGCAGCGTAAACCCGTACTGCTCCTTGATTTGCGGAGGCACTGACGGGTTCATCTCCTCATCTTTTCCCGATGGTGGTGGCTGGCTGCTAAGAGGCGTCGTCATTTTTTACTCCTCAGGAAATACCTTGTTCATCATTTTTTCAAAGAATTCATCCACTAGCTCCGAATCTATATCTGCAAAGGGAAGCTCTTCTTTTGGTTTACTGTTTAACTTTGATGTTAAATTATCGATCAAAGCCGTAATCTGCTCGGATAGCGGCTTTAATTGCGGGTTTTTTTTCGCCCGTTCATCTGCAAGTCTAAGGGCCATAATTCCGCTGGCTTCATCGTTTTTTTCGACCATGCACTCGGCTGCAAAGTAAAATGGGTATGGACTCTCCTTGTCTAATAGCGCCGTTTTAAAGAAAAAGTGAATCGCCTCGTCAAAATCCTTTTGCTGTCTGCAGCAAGTGGCAAGTCCCATTGAATATTTCGCATCGGATGGATTTAATACCAACAAGAGCTGGAAAATTCCCTTCGCTTTGTCATAATGCCCGGCTTTAAATAACTGATAGGCATTGGCGTAGATATGCTCAAGGAACTCTTGGTCGAAATTCATCGCCTCATAAGGCAAAGCGCCCTCTTTGATTGTGCTCATAAGAGCGTCTCTCATTGCTCGCTTTTGCTCGCTTGAGAGTTTATCTCCATGCTTCTGCACTTTTTCTTCGATTATTTGTTCAAGGTTGGATTCCTTATCCATTTCATCTCCTATGCTTGGGTAATTTGGTTTAATTGACTTTGCGATTGATTAAAGACGTTATCTAACACTCCTTGCACCTCTTTTGCAAACTCGGCCGGACCGTCGAGTGCTTCAAATAAATTGTTTAAAACTTTTTTTAGAACTTTGATCAACGCTTGAATTTCTTCAATAAATTTGTCAAGCTCCCCTTGTATTTCAGCAATTTTGGCATTTTCTAAGTGATAGAGTCCTTGCACGATCTGCGCTGCTCCCTCATTAATGCTAGCTAAACCATAGAGAACTTTTGCTATCTTCTTTAGTGACTCTTTGCTTATTCTCGCCGACGCTTTCCCCGCTGCTGCAGCTCCCTTGCTAGCTCCGGCAGTGGCAGCGCCTCCGGCACCACCGGCTCCCATGGTAAGAGCGCAGATTACAATCATTGTAGACACTTTTACAGTTAAATCAACGATCATGACATCTTTCTGGCTTCCGCCCATCCCCAAGACAAGATCTTCTACGATTGATTCACTAAGGAAAGCGGGGTTACCCTCAAGAATCCCTCCTGACGTGTGGTCTGCCGCTACAGTACAAACAGCAAGTTGGACACCAATAGATAAAAACCTGCCTCCACTGCCTAAGCCTCTACATTTTTCAGTCAGTTGATCCATCCCTTTACTAAATAAATTGTTTTCAAACCCATCGCCTTGTATTTCACTTGCTATCGCCATAGCGAAAACAACCAATCCCAAAGGACCTGATGCTAACGTTGCGATGAGCCCCCCGATTGACATCACTTTTTGAAGAGGAGCAAAGACCTTCATGATCCCTTTTTTCTTTTTCGCCTTTCTGTTGTGTGCTTCGATTCTTTTTCGCTCTGCTTCTTCTTTATTGATTTTGTGAAGGTTCATGTCGCGTTCCATGCGTGTCAGTTTGTGGCCGAGGCCAGCGTCCTTTAGTTGCATTTGGAAAAGAAGCCCCTTAAGTCCATCGAGTGCTTCAGTAATCATTTTTAAAAAGTTCATGATTCCTTCTTTTTCAGGGCCGTCGGCCATGCGGTCGACAACTTCTTTCATGCCCTGAACCATCTCTTCAATGTGTCTTGCTGATTGAAAGGCGGCTTTTCCTGAGGTAGTCATTTGTGATGGGGCATTAATGGCTTCTTGAGACGGCTTCCAGTCGGAATTGAGTTGGTATTCTCCGCGGATCTGTGCGGTGGCAGCTTTGATTTCAGATGCTGTCGGATTACTTGGATCGGCTGCAATTCCTTGCAGGACATAAGCAAAGTTCATTTCAATGGAGGCAAGCTGCAAGTTGCTTCCGGGAGTTTGCGTAAAATCGGGGCCCACAACCCCTTCGGACTGTAAATTTTCCAGCACTGCCTTTTGCGCGCTTTCGGCAAGCGCAATATCTTCCGGGCCGGCCTTTGCGTTTTCGATGCCATAGTAGGCGTTAAGAGCCCGTATTGCCGATTCGGGAGACTTGGCATTTGCTTTGATATGGTCTTTCACACCGTCTTCAAATCGATTTTGCAAGGCTGCCATATACCCATTGGTATTTGGCTCCGATACCCAATTACTTAGCACTTCACTCACATCCGACGACTCAGCGCTGTATATTTCTGAGATCGGCTCTTTGAGTCCGGAAATCACTTTTGCATCTAAACCGCTGATCAGCTCCTTAATGTCGCTTGGCATATTGGGGTTTTGCGTCATGTACTCATAAGCGACTCGGCTTTGCATCTCCTCGGCAGATAGACCGTACTTTTCAGCAAGGGCCGCAAGATCCGGATGACCATCCATTTCTTTGAAAAATTGGGTGTTATATAAATTCTGAGCCGTATTGTGATAGTCTTCAGTAAAACCTTCGATCAATGTCCCGTTTTCTTCCATTTGGGCCATTGTTTTGAGATCTCCTTTTAGAATGCTCTGCATCTGCGCACTCGTCAGTTGCTCAAACTCATTATCCATTGTGATGGTGCCAGCCTTGTTGCCGTCTGGCGTCTGCTTTGTCTTAGTCGAATTTAATCGCGTCTCATCTTTGGGATAGAGTTTTGGTGCATCAAGTTCTAGGCTGTTTAAAATTTCTTTGATAACAGCCGGATCCGCTTTTGAAATCGAGTCATTTTCATAAAGATCATGAGAGGAGACTGCAGCAGTGCCCTCAGATTCCCAAATACTAACATCTTGTGAGCCTCTCTCGGCTCCTCCAATACCTCCTGTCATGACTTACTCCTTTTTCTTTTTTTTCTTTAATTTCATCTCTTTTTCCAAACTTTTAAGTGTCATTTTTGCGCGGTCTTTAAGTGTTTGGAACTCCTCTTTTTCTCCTGCACGCTTAATCGCCATTTCCAAAGAGACCATCGCCGAGACCTTGTCGCCGATTTGCAAGTAGCAGTCGGAGGCGTGGTAATGCGGAACGGGATTTTTCGGCTCAAATACGCAGCAGAGAGTGTAGAGGTGAACGGCGCTTTTGTAGTCTTTCATCATGTGAAGACAAGCGGCAAGTCCATGGGTATACCTCGGCTCTGTCGAATCCATCATAATTAAGAGTCGAAACAGATGAGAGGCGTCTTTGTACTTACCTGAGTTATACAGACGGAACGCCTGTCCATATAATCCCTCAAGGGTAGAATCACTCATTCCCAGGGTATTTTTTGGCATGACTTGCTTTTGCAGTATTTCTCTAGACGCGCGATCTAGCTCTTTCTTTTTCTTTTCGCCAAGCGATTGTCCGAGTTCTTCGACTGCGTCGAGCATCTCTTTTTGGTCACCTTTCATTTATTCCTCCTTATCTGAAGATGGCACTGATTAAGGAACCCAATTGGTCTAAAATTGCTGTTCCTATGTTGACTTGCTGTGTCACAGCATCACTACTTTGGTTCACGGCACTTTGGTGCGATTTGGCATCATCGACGACAACCTGCCGTCTGGCACGTACAATTTCAATCATTCGGTTGGCCTTGGTATTGAATTGGTTTCTCTGGGTTTCTGAAAAGGAAAATCGATCCCCTTGGGATGC
This sequence comes from Waddliaceae bacterium, assembly GCA_007132595.1. Taxonomy (GTDB): domain Bacteria; phylum Chlamydiota; class Chlamydiia; order Chlamydiales; family SLOH01; genus SLOH01. Next base: position 4,021 of record SLOH01000154.1, read on the forward strand.
AATCGGGATACTATTAATTGTTTCAGTGTAGGCCTTTTGCCATTTGGATAAGAAGGTGAGCCTCTCAGCCTGGGCAATCGAGATTTGTTGAATGACTTCAATCATCGAGATAATCAGCTTCATAATTCTGTCGAGAACAATCGTTCTTTTGCTTGCCTCATTTGAGAGACTCTCGACAGCCGGAACCATATTTGAGAGCGTGTAGACAGTTCGAACCCATCCCTCGAATGCAAGGCTTGGAACAAAATATCCGGCATCCGGGTCTCCGTGGCCCGTTTTTCCAAGGACCTCTTGATAAAATGCTAAGAGCGCCTCTTCGTAATCGTCTGGGTCGTTGCTGACAAATGCATTGAATACATTGCGGAACGTTGGGTAGTCCACATCATATTGTGAAAGGGCTGTCTGCGAGTCGATATAATGTTGAGATGTCAAAAAGACAAGGTCATCGCGATACTCTGTTGAGTCAAACGTTGCAATTCTTTGAAATGCGCGGGTAAATGTGGAGAGAAAGTGGTGAAAACTATTTCCTCCGACCTCATTTCCACTTCCGGTTGCACCTGAATATCCGAGCGTCTGTTGGCCGGTCGTTGCATCGACATGGAAAGGGTAGTTGGCAAAAAAGTCGTCGAAAAAGTTATCCGCTTGTTGGGTGAGCTCGGTTAATGACATTCCAAGTGTGCCGACAAGCTCTTGCCCCTCGATTTCATTTGTCGGTGAATTTGTCGATGGAAAGGTGGTCGGGTTGCCTGATGCATTTAATCCAAGATGAGCGAGATACGTTTCTCTAAAGACATTTAATATATCTGCTTTCGCCGCGCCTCCAAATGAGGCAAGCGCCGTAGCAAATTCATCCAGTGAGTCCGGAAACCCTTGAATATTTCCCGAGCCATCTTCATAGCTGCTGAGAAATGCGTCTAGATCAACAATTGTATTAAGTGCTGTCAATCCGTCTTTAAGAATATCTGCTTCTAGAATATTTCCGGTATCTTGTGTGTCTCCCATCTCATCGATATCGGTAAGGTAGGGGAGCACCTTTAAGATGTCGGGGTTGTCTTGGAAAAAGCTTCCGTCAAAACTAGTGTTGGACATAAAATAACCTCCTCATTATCTTGAAATCCCTTGGGCGATTCGCTCGATTAGCTGTGTGATCTTCTGCAGGATCGCTGCAGATGACTTGTAGTACTCCTCGAAAACGAAGAGGAATCGCCGCACCTCGGATTTCTGCGAGTCGTTGAGCGACTGCGCGGCCACGATGGCATTAGTAATATTTCTTTGTATTAAGCCGGCGCTTTCCGAATCCGTATCACTGTAACTATCCATGATCCATAAAAAAAGCGCGCTCTCGGCGTCTGCTGACGCATCAAAGGCCGCTTCAATATCGCTCTGCAATGTCTGCAGTTTTGCAAGGAGCGACTCTTGATCGACAGTTCCTTCCGGAGTCGTTGGCGTGACTGCCTCAAGGGTAATGATCTGCTCGTTAATTTCGTCTCTTAGTCTCTCAAAGGCCACGACATCATCCTGAGTGAAGTTAGGTGCCGGATTCACCGGCTGACCGAATGTGTCTTCCAACTGCTGAACAAAGCTACTGTAACTGAACTGTACGCCATCGCGTAGGTACGCGCCCCACTGAGTTGGAGTCGGAAGGTTATAACCGCTCCTCATGTTGAACTGATCCGTTGGCGCAGTGCCATAGTATGCACCTGTTCCGTTGGGAAAGCTGTTATTGTTTGGGTTGACTGGAATGTTTATGAGTGAGGAAGTGGTTGGCACGGTTGACAACAAGGCAGTTGCTTGCAGATCTTCGAAGCTCATGTTGTTCAGGATCTCCAAAAAATTCGGGACACTTGTCGTCGGATTACCTACATTGCTTATTAGGTGTAGATTAATAGCCGGGCCGCTGTCGAGGCTTCCGAGGTTTGCGTTAATATAGTCTTGCATAAAGGTGGAGAGCTCATAGGTGTGGGAATTCGGATCGCCGATGGAGACATCACTGTTACTCCTGTCTGGCCAAAACTGTATAGTTGAAAAAGCTACCGATTGACTAGCATCAAAATTCGGTAGCGGGGGGGTGCTATTGGGTGGGTTTTCGGTTAATCCCAATACTCCCACAGTTAAGTACGCCTTGAGGGTGTTACTGAACCTTTGCAAACCCGTGATTTCTTCGCTAGTCGCCGTGCCGTTTAGGAATTTCTCCGCAAGCTCCGTGTATACACTCTGGATGTGTGACAGGACAATTTCTTTATCATTGTCTGAGATATCGCCGCTGATTAAATTACTTACAGTCAGAACGTAATCTGGGGATTCGGGGGTAAGAAGACTGCGGGCTGAGTCGAAAACTTGAGGTATATTGGCTTCGACATCGATCTTGTTGTGAAGACTCTGCACATCGGTCAGAGTATTTAAAACTTTTTTTGTCGTGGCAAGTGCTTCCTCTAGCCGCTCCATCGCCTCTGCCATCACCTCGTTACCGGTTTTGACATAGACAAGCTCAACTAATGCTTGGAGTGAATGGGGGCCTGTTAGGGCAGCTCGTTCCAGTTTTTGTGCGATATCGGTAAAGATGTCGGAAACTCCCTGAAGGTTTTTCCAGGCGACGAGTTTGTCGGGCGTAAGAGTAGATGGATCATCGACTTGTATGCCGACAGATTCAAGCGATTGAAAAAGCTCCTGAAGTGCGTTTCCCATAGCTGTTGTGAGGTAGCTTGTCTTCGTTCCATTGTCATAGCCATTGCTCGCCAAATCTAGAAGGTCAGCTAGACTGTTTTCGATATCGTCTTTCAGCCCGTCTTGAAGAAGTCGAGCCAGTTGGTCGACGATCGGGACAGGACCTGTGATCGGGTCTCCGAAAGCATCTACAAAGCCATCTATCTCCTCTTCTTTGAGATCAATGACGGCAAGAAATGGTTGCAGTTTCTCTAAAAACCGCTCTGTGACTTCAACCGACGTATACTCGGGGTGAAGAATGGCGTCGTGTCCCAAGATGTCGGTTTGCGTTAGTCTGATACTGAGGTCAGTCATTGTTAAACTCCGTTTTTAGTCCTTTTTTATTAATATCTCTTATATCTATTTTACAT
>SLOH01000067.1 GCA_007132595.1 Waddliaceae bacterium
GAGTCGTCATATAGTGTCCACTTTCCATCATCCTCTTTTTTATAGCAGACATAGTGGCCGGATTCAGCGCTTCTTCCTCTATGAACAACCACATCTTTAATTTCATATCTTACGAGTTTTCCACCTTCATTTAGGGTGACAGTATCATCTAGTTTAAGGCGATCATGCGACTTTCCTCGGTACAAATGCTGCCCATCAAAAACTGCGATCAATCTGCTTTTAAATTGCACAAAAAGATTATTCGGAGCCTTTTGTAAGACAATTTGCCGCGTCCCTGCTCCACCCTCCAACTCCTCTTTAGAAAAATATCTATCTATGGATTCTTGCAAACTGTCCCCTTCGCCAACGTTTAATACAAAACCGGTTTCATCAACTGGGCTTGATCCAGCAATATTTCTAATAGATTTCATTTGAATTGGATTTAACCCAAGGTCTCTTCCAACTTGAGTGAGGAACTCTCCAGGGCAAGACTGATTCCCTCGCTCTATCCCCATTTCTTCATGTAATGCGTTTGCTAGATTTTCACATGCAATGGTCAGTTTGTCCTTCACAAAAAAATCTTTTATCCGCCCGAGCAAACTTTTCTGCTTGATTTGCTTTGAGCGGTCATAAATTCTTCCGATCAAATTTTTGATCCGATTCTCATGATCGTGATTCCGTTGAAAGTCCGGAAGAGATCGAAGCATTTGAAGAGTCGCGTTCATCCAACAAGTATTTCCGACATTTGGAAGAGCCTTGGCATCTCGAAAGAAGGTGATCGCTTTCTCTTGGGATTTAAGTACGCCATCTGCCCTAAAAAATATTTTTAATATTAGATCAAGAATCCGCCTAAATATTGAGACCGTTTTGTACTCTTCCTTAGCAAATTTCAAAGCCACCTGCCGATCGACAAGTTGCTGAATATTTTTCAGAGACGGTATCTCCGAGTTTTCAGAAATTAATTCAAAGAAACGATCATCTCTAAGCGATTGGATATAATCAACTGAATCTTTTAAGAAAGTCGAGTCACTTTCCATTCTTTCATAATATTCAGCTGAGATTTCTTCAAAATCGTTCCCTTTATACTCTTTAAACAGGTCGCCTACGCTTATTCTATTCATATTTACACTCATAATAATTTAATTATACACAAAGATTGTTAAGAAAAAATTAACACAGCAATGAAACTAAATAATTATTTGCATGAAATTTAATAATGGATGGTCAGATTTTTTTCCAAGAGAGGGAGCGTAACTCCTCATCGAATCCAAACCCATTGCCTTGGGGCGGAATGAGCCTTGAACCTTGGCAAGAGAGTTGTTCACTGAATGGATTTTCTTCATATACTTCGTGAGAAAGCAGGCCGCAAACGCCAACGCGCCCCGTTTTTTCAGCAAGTAGAGCAGCTGAATAGGCGGCTGCAAGCTGGCCGATCGGATGGTCTAAATAGGAGGTCACGATTAATTGATGGTTCCCTTTGACAAAAGGCTCTATTTCTTGGACGGCCGGTTTTATGACGAGAAAACGGGCGTCTCCCCCATTTTCCGAGCCAAAGTCTCTTGCGAAGTTCACCTTGTACTTTTGCTGTAGTTGCTGCCAGCTTGAAGAGTAGGGAAAAGGGTCTTCTAGAAATTCGATATCCGTTAAATCACAGCTATGTAGAAACTCCTCGCATTCTGCTTGTGTTAAGCGAGATCCAAAATCAAGACGCAGGCGAGCCCCGTTTGGTAGCTGACATTTACCGCTTACCTTGATTTTCAGATGAGTGCGTCCATTCAAGTCCACAGGGTGACTTGGATCCATCAAAAGAGCGTGGCTCTCGGGGATGGTTTTACCTTGGAAAAGGTTTACTTTCTCCATTCTTGCTTTTCGGTCGAGATCTGCAAAATAGAGCGAGCGCTTTAAAAGAGGAGTGAGCTTCCCCTCTTTAAGAGAAGAGAGCTGCCGATCTAACGGCAGGTCTCCGAGCTCTGTCCAAGGATGACAGTCTGCGTAGCCGATGTTTCCATTATCATCAGCTACGCGGAGCAAAAACCCTTCCCGTGTGCGAAAGGTGCGTTTAAATGTTAAGCGATAAGGAGCGTAAAATAATTGATCCATAATCCAAGTGAGAGAAGCAGGCCAAAGCCGAGGTGGAGAAAACTCGCGCGGCATAGCAGGCGATTATACTCTTTTGACGGCTCTGTTTTTGCCACTTGATTGGCAAGTTTTACAGCAAACGGCAAAAGAATTAAAGGAAATAACCCCGCAAACGTCTCTCCTGTGACAAGCCAGATGATCCCAAGAAAAAAAGGGGCAGAGATTGCAAACGCGATCTGATAGGAGGCTGCATACCGCCCAAGGCGGACAGCTAAGGTCCTCTTTCCGACAAATCCATCGGAATCCATGTCCCTTAAGTTATTAATTGCAATCATTGCAACGGCAAGCAATCCAATTTGTGTACCTGCTAAAAGGGCGTAGGGGCTAAGTGTCTGCGTTTGTAAAAAGAAAACAGCGACCGTGGCAACCCATCCAAAAAAGAGCAAGACAAATACATCTCCGAGTCCTACGTAAGCAAGGGGAAATGGTCCTCCTGTATAAAGATAGGCGCAAACAAGAGAAAAAAGAGCAACCCATCCCATCGCAGCGCCTCCGATAGAGATGAGCGGCACTGAGAAAATTGCCGCCATAAGAAGGGCAATCGTCGCTCCCGTCATCACTTGATTGGGAGTGAGCCAACCCAGTTGTGTGACTCTCGGCGACCCCAAACGGTCGCTGTTATCTGCTCCCTTTTTAAAGTCGAGCACATCATTGATGAGATTGGTCGCAATTTGAATACAAAAGGCAAACAGTAAGGCGTAGAGACTGATAAGCCAATCAACGGAGTATCCCGATGCTTTGACAAGTGAGGTCGCTACTACAATAGGGACGAAAGCAGCTGTCAGTGTTCTTGGTCTAATCGCCGTCCACCAAGATATAATTGTTTGTTCCATGTTTTACCTCTATTTATATTGCTCTAAAGTTACGGAAGCCTAGAAAATTGAGAGAAATTTGGCGGGCGCTTTTCGACAAATGCCTCTTTACCTTCTTTTGCCTCTTCGCTCATGTAGTAAAGAAGAGTCGCGTTGCCGGCAAGATCAAGCAGTCCGATCTGTCCGTCGCAATCTGCGTTCAGCGCCGATTTCAAGCATCTTAAGGCAAGTGGCGAGTGCGCAAGCATTTCACGGCAGACTTTGAGTGTCTCTTTCTCTAGCTCTTCAAGAGGGACAACGGTGTTGACAAGTCCCATATCAAGCGCCTCTTTTGCCGAGTACTGGCGGCATAAGAACCAGATTTCGCGCGCCTTTTTCTGTCCGACAATTCTTGCAAGGTAACTGCTTCCAAGTCCACCGTCAAACGAGCCGACTTTAGGTCCAGTCTGACCGAAAATTGCATTATCTGCAGCGATTGTCAAGTCGCAGATCACATGAAGCACATGACCGCCGCCCACCGCATACCCTGCAACTTGGGCGACAACGGGTTTTGGCAGAGAGCGAATCTGTTTATGTAAGTCAAGAACATTGAGTCTTGGGATTCCATCGGTTCCAACATATCCGCCTGTTCCGCGCACTTTCTGATCACCGCCGGAACAAAACGCTTTGTCACCCTCGCCTGTCAAGATGACAACGCCGATCTCTCTATCGTCACGCGCAAGATCAAACGCTTTTTGCATTTCAATCACTGTCTGAGGACGAAATGCGTTTCTTACTTCCGGCCTGTTAATGGTAATCTTACCAATTCCGTCATCGGTTTTTTCAAATCGAATGTCTTCAAATGTTTCAACTGTTTTCCAGTTCGTCATATATCTCTCCTATAATTTCCGGTTGATCAAGGTGGACACGATGTCCGGCATCCGGGATAATTTTCACTTTTGATTTCGGTAACTTTTTTGCTCGATTAACTGCTGCATAATCTCTTTCACCGACAACATAAAACCAAGGAATCTTAAGGGAATGCAAGTCTTTTAAAAAAGAGCGCTGCACTCCAAGCGACCAGTGTCGCATTGCATCTGCCCAAAGCGCTCGTCTACTCACTTGCTCCATACGGCAGATGGCGGCGGTTCCCTTAAAGACGGCTTGCGCATTCCAAGCAGATAAAAAGTGGCTCCACTCTGCTTGCTCGATGAGCTGCGACCATAAAAGGTCAATCGAATGTCTTGAACATTTTTCCCCTTCTGTTTCGAGCCCAAAATGCGTAGAGAGAAAAAGCGCCGATTTCCATGCAGAGGGGGATTCCGCAAGGGCATGAAGCGCTAAGCGCCCTCCAAGGGAGTAACCGACTAACATCTTATTTTCCACATCACGTGTCTTGCGATTAAACTCTTTTGCCCATTGGTCAAGTCCAAGGGACGGACCGGCGTATTCAAAAAGATCCACCCCATGTGCAAAGTCGCATGCGCTGCCTAAGAAGCCATGCAATGCATACTTTTGTATTGATCCCAAAACGCCTCTGTTTGTTTTACATCCGGCAAAAACTCAATCAGTTGTCTGCCAGCTGTCAATTGATGACTATGCGAAAGTCCCCAAAATTCAGCGATTGAACTATACCGAAGCCGATGACAATTTTGAAGCTCTTTTTCAGCAAATATGCGAGAGAAAATTTTGCCACCTCCATTATTTATCACGATCACAGCAATATCTAAGCTTTCAAGCTGCGGCATCACCCAAAAGGCTGCCAGGTCATAAAGTGCAGTTAGATCCCCAATAATCGCAACGTTTAAAACATCCGGCCTGCACATACCAAGAAATGTCGAAATTTGCCCATCGATCCCATTCAATCCGCGACTGGCGGCAATATTTGGATGAGGGGTGTCATGTGTGGCTGCTAGATCCCACTGCCGAATCGGCTGGCTGTTGCCAAGGTAGACAAAACTATTGCCGGGGATTTCTTTCGACAAATGATGAACAAATGCCGGCTCTGAATCGGGATATGTTTTGAGTAGGTCAAGAAACCGAAGTCTTTCTAAGACCTCTGTCTTCAACCACTTCTCAGGTGAAATGGAAAGCGAGAGCGCGGGAAGCTCTGTCAACATCTCTCCATGCTCAATCCCTTTAAACGGGAGGGAGGAATATGATCGCACAGGAAGGGAGAGCCCGCGCCAGAGAGAATGGGTTGGTACGCCTCCAATCCGCAAGATTCCATCAATTGGATAGCCATTTTCTGAGGCACGCTCTAATATTTCTTTCTCACTATACACGCGCAAATGAGCAAGTGATGGGTGTTCGCGGAGCCCTGAGGTCGCCTCTAAATAACAAGGCGCTCCAAGATCAACCAAGTACTTGAGAATGTACGCTCTTTGATCTCTCTCTAACCTGCTAACAATGACAAGTGGGCTGGAAAATTGACTTTGCGTCGGATAATCCTTTACCTCTGCTCTAAGAGGGTCCTCAAAACAGACATTTTGATGAGCGGGAAATGTTTGACGCCAACTTTCAAGGCTGCAACCCTCTCCCTCTGAGATGTCAGATTCAAATTCCACATAACTTTGAAAAAGCCCGACCTGCTCGGCGCACTGCGGCGCGCCCGTTCCACGCAGACGTCTTGGACGATCACATGTCACAAGAAGAAGAGCGATACCTGAATAATACGCCTCCATGCAAGCGGGAAGAAGCTCGCCGGCAGCTGTTCCTGAGGTGGTGATGACGCAGACAGGCTGTTTTTGCAGTCTACTCCTTCCCAGGGCAAAAAAAGCCGCAGATCGCTCCTCCGGATAGGTGAAAAGGCGCAAATGCGCTCTTTTTTTCAGCTCGACAAGTAAAGGGTATGAACGAGCGCCGGAACAAAAGACAAATTCTTGAATGCCAATCTCTTCCCACGCGTCCACAAGCCTTTTTGCTAAAAGTGAATGACTCAAATTAATCCCAACATTTTTTTTGTCGAATCGAGCTTTAGTTTAACTTCTTTAAGTTCATTGTCAAGTACACTTTCATGGACGACACCGCAGCCAGCGCCTATTTTAATCATCTCTTCTTGCCACTGAACATTTCGTATTGCGACAAGGCAAATGGAGTGATCCTCTCGCACTAGACCAAAGGGAGCGCCAAACTTTTGGCGTGGTAGATGGAGATGATAATCCTTAAGCCAGGATCTGCCCTCTTCTTTTGGAAACGCGCCAAGCGCCGGCGTTGGATGGAGCGCCTCTACACATGTTTCAAAGCGAGCGGTGTGAGAATAATCAGCTGTGATTGGAGTCACTAGATGGGAAAGAGCGGTGAATGGAACAGCTCGGCATTTATGTACATAAATCTGTGAATTTGGGCCTATTGCTTGAAGTGAGCGTGTAATCCCTTCAACGACAAGCGCGTGCTCATACACATCTTTCTCTTGTGTCGCCAGCTGATCTTGCTTCGAAGACTCAACCGTACCGGCAACAGCCATGGTCTTTAAGCAGCTCCTTTCCTTCTGAAAAAGTATTTCAGGGGTTGCTCCCAAAATCCCTCCCGACTCATCCCATGCTCCATATACAAAATAGTGAGTCCCTAGTGCTTGAGTTAAGAGAGAGATCAGCGCACTTGCGTGGTCGAATCTCCCTCTTGCCTTTAAAAATAGATAAGGAACAATTTTTTTTAGGCGCGATTGTTCCTTAAAAGACGCGATCGTCGATCGAAACACATCTTCTCCATAGAGAGAAAACGCCTGGCGAGAAGGTTCTTTCCGGGAGGAGAGTTGTGATAAGAGAGCCTGGGGCTCCATCTCTTGATACGCCTGATACTTACGGCGCACTTGCTTTCCTTTCAGAAAAAAGTCCGGTGTGTAGATCGACGGCCCTTCAGAAGTAGGGTCGCCTGAGCCCACCCAAACCTTTTGACTATCAAGGGAAATGATTGCTCCGCGTCTTAAGAACTGCTTTTCTTCAAACGGCTGCATCATTCATTTAATGCTTGAAGTTTGAGAAAAAGGTTTTGCAGAGCGCTTGCAAGAGGCGTTGCGCGTTCGATATGCAGCTTTGCCTGATCAATATGTGTAATAACTGACTCTAAGGGAGGGACATGCGCTTTTTCCAGACGCTTTTGAATTAAATGCGGGTCGTGTGTGAGTGACACAGACTCCCCTACCTGATACGCGTGAAGATCGCGAAACCAAAGAAGGATGAC
>SLOH01000033.1 GCA_007132595.1 Waddliaceae bacterium
ATTGGCTAAAAATAATGTGCAAAATGGCCTGAAATATTTTGGGATGGCAGTTCCAATGCGCGCGCACTCCTCTTTAAGTATCGGCCAGTCGTGTTTAAATCCATTGTGCATCACAAAGATCGCTTGCTGGTTTTTATTGCGGTTGTTGTCGACCCAATTTTTAAAAGCGGGCCAAACCTTTTTGAACCGATGTCTTTTGATTTCTTGTTTACCGGGAATAAAGGAGGGGGCATCCTCGCGATACACGGCACTTTGCGGTGGTTTAATATACGCTTCAAAATACCGGTCGTTTTTATCTGCAGAGGGGCACTTGGCTGCCATTTGTGTGATCGATCGCAAGGGATCTTTTGCATCGTTTTGGACATGGTCGACTTCAAAGTCTAAATAAAACAAGACGGGCGTTGAATCAATTGGTAAACAGCTCATGGCAACTCCTTTGAGTGTAATTAATTTTTTAAACTCTTTGGTTGTTACATTGAGTGATCAATTAAATTTGCACAATAAAAATTTTACTTGCGTCTATGTTTGGGGCGATTTTCATTGGAATTTTTTCGAATCGTCATTATAATTCTTAAGCATGAACGATATTGCTGCAGATGAATTATTAATCGGCGCTCACTGTTCCGCGGCAGGCGGTGTGTTTAACGCACTTCTTGAGGGAAAGGAAATTGGAGCGACAACGATTCAACTCTTTACGGCCAATCAGCGTACTTGGAAATCCAAACCTCTTGAACAGAAGACGATTGATCGATGGCACGAGACTCTGAAGGAGACCGGCCTACGTAAGATCATGAGTCATGACAGCTATTTGATTAACCTAGGTTCGCCGTCTCCAGAGGGTCTTGAGAAAAGCCGGGCGGCTTTTCGCTTAGAGGTCGAACGGTGCCAAGCGCTTAAGATCGACTATTTAAACTTTCATCCGGGCGCTGCTTTAAAGGAAAGCGCGGATGCGTGTTTGGATCGGATTGTTGAAAGTTTGCTGGAGTTGGAGCCGCTTGTAAATGGGGGACCGACCCGGCTAGTTCTTGAAACCACAGCGGGTCAAGGGTCGAATGTCGGATGGAAATTTGAACACCTAGGCTATATTGTAGACCGAGTAAAGGCGAAAGTGCCGATTGGCGTATGCATAGATACTTGTCATATTTTTGCTGCCGGCTACGATATCCGAACGCCGAAGGCGTGGAACGAGACGCTTGACACATTTGATGAGTTGATCGGTTTAGAGTATCTTTACGGCTTTCACGTAAATGACTCCCTGAAGGGACTTGGAAGCCGAGTCGATCGTCACAAACCGCTTGGTGAAGGAGAGATTGGGATTGATTCTTTTCGTTTTTTAATGCAGTCGGAAAGAACGCGTTTAATACCAAAATATTTAGAAACACCCGGAGGACCCTCACTTTGGGTCAATGAAATTCAAAGATTGCGAGACTTTGCCAAATGAAAATTAAACAGGTGAAAGAAAAAGGGAAGTCCCTTATCGACCAAGAGATTACGATTAAAGGATGGGCGCGAACAGTGCGCTCACAAAAGACGTTTACGTTTGTTGAGATTAATGACGGGTCGACTTTGTCAAATTTTCAGACCGTGTTAAGTCCGGAGCTTGAAAACTACGCGTTACTCCTTCCAAATCTTGTGACGGGAGCCTCACTTGAGGTCAAAGGTAAGATTGTGGAAAGTCCTGGCAAGGGACAAGAAATTGAGATGCAGGCAACAGAAGTTGAGGTGATCGGCACGTGCGATGCGACCTCTTACCCTCTGCAAAAAAAACGCCACTCTTTTGAGTTTTTGCGTACAATCGCCCACCTTCGCCCAAGAACAAACACGCTTGGGGCTGTCGCGCGTGTCCGTAGCGCTCTTTCTTTTGCAACGCATAAATTTTTTCAAGAGCGTGGATTTCTTTACTTGCAGTCACCAATTATTACTGCATCTGATTGTGAAGGAGCGGGTCAAATGTTTAAGGTGACTCGGCTGGATCACGAAAAGCTGCCCAAAGATGGTCAAGGAAAAACCGATTACAGCAAAGATTTTTTTGAGCAGCCGACTTTTTTAACTGTTTCGGGGCAGTTGAACGCCGAGATGTATGCCTGCGCGCTTTCAGATGTGTATACATTTGGCCCGACATTTCGAGCGGAGAACTCAAACACTTCTAGGCATTTAGCAGAATTTTGGATGATCGAGCCCGAGATGGCGTTTGCAGATATCGAGGACAACCAAGATAATGCCGAAAGTTATCTTAAGTACTGTTTGCAGTACTTGATGGACAACTGTAAAGAGGATTTGCAATTTTTTGATAAATGGATTCAGAAGGGGTTGATCAAGCGACTTGAGCATGTGATCGAAACTCCTTTTGAACGCGCCACCTATACATATGCGATCCGCATTCTTGAGCGGGCGAATAAGAAGTTTGAGTACCCGGTGAAGTGGGGTCTTGATATGCAAAGTGAACATGAGCGTTTTCTTGTTGAAGAGCATTTCAATAAGCCGGTGATTATCGTCGATTACCCACGCGATATTAAGCCGTTTTACATGCGTTTAAATCAGGATCAAAAGACAGTGGCGGCAATGGATGTTCTTGTCCCTGGGATCGGCGAGATTGTCGGAGGCTCTCAACGTGAAGAGCGCTATGATGTTTTAAAGGAACAATTGCAGCATCATGAGCTCTCCGAGAAGGATTACTGGTGGTATCTTGAGCTTCGCAAGTACGGAACTGTGCCTCATTCAGGCTACGGAGTCGGGTTTGAGCGTTTGGTTCAGTTTGCAACCGGCATCGAGAATATCCGCGATGCAATTGCATTTCCAAGGTATCCGGGAAAAGCTGAATTTTAATTCAAATACTTGCGCGCGCCTCAATCTAGTGACTATCCCGAAGCTGCCAGCTCAAGGAACTGCGCTTTTTTGACCTGCTTTTCATTGTAGAGCGCAATTTGTCTGTTGACTGATTGCGTAACAGAAATCTTGGCGTCTTCCATGATAGCGGTCAGACGTTTTTGTCTAAAGGTCAGCGTCCGTTGAATCTGATCAATATTGAGCAGGGTGACCTGTTTGTGGCGGCCGATCTTGGGGTCGACATTTCGTGGAACGCTTAAATCCATGATGAGTTTTGGCTGCGCTAGCGAGGGGGGACATTTTTTGATTAAATGCTCCTGCGCTTTTGTTGCGAGAATAATCCAGTCGTAATGCACCCACTCCTCTAACCTTTCAAGCTCAAGGAATGGAATGTTTTGAGTGATAGGGGTTCGATTGCAAAGCGTGATCTGCTTGTGTTTTTTCTTTTGAAAAAAGGTCAAAATTTTGTGGTTGATCTCGGAGGCGCCAATAAAAAGAATAGAAACATTATCTGCATCTCCAAAAAAGTGGCTGCCGGCGTGGTAGATCGCGTGCTCAAGGTCGGGTGCAAAGCGAGAGTGCGGAATTTTTTGGCGGATGGACTTTCCTATTTTTAAGCATTTTTGAAATAAATAGTGCAGAGGGTATGGCAGGGGGTACTTAGAGGCTGCCTCGTCGTATGCTGATTTGACTTGTCCCTGAATTTCTGTCTCTGCGATGATTGCGCTGTCAAGACCTGCCGTGACCTTGGCTAAGTGATTGAAGCAATCGTCGTGAAAGTATGAGTACAGTTTTTGATCAAACAGATGGTTGTTACCCTGTCGAAGGATTTCTAAAAGATAACTATGTGTTTCGGTTAAGTTGTCTGAGCTAAAGTAAAGTTCCGTTCGATTACATGTTGAAAGGGTAATCAACGCATGTTTTCCATGGATTGAATTGCCTTGGTTTAAGCGTCGTTCGCACAATTTTGCGAGCTGTTCTCGCAGTGAAAGGCTCGCTAGCTTGTAATTAATTCCAATCACACCCACTTGCATGGAAGACCTTGTTTTTTACAATTTGGGAAATGTATAACAGATACTATTTTTTTTTGCAGAAAAAGTCTTTTTTAAACTTTTCCAATGAGCGTTCGAGCTCATCGGCGCTAACTTTTGGTCGTCTAGGCTGACCCTCTTTTCTCTGTTGCTGCTGTTGAACCTGTGAACCGTCGGTTTCAAGCTCTCTTTGTTGCTGGATGTACGACTTGTGAGTTTCGATAAGAGCGCTGAGATCTTCAGCGCCGATTAGCACATAACCGTCCTCTATTGACTGTTCTTTAAACTTACACCCGTCTTTCTCGGGACCCTCAGAAGCTGCTGCGCAAGCGGTCATGGTCGCGCCTGTAATTAATTCAAATGTCTTCAGGCTCATCACTCCGGCTCCATCTGCGAGTTTGTATACAATCGCATAGGTTGCGCTATCGAGAAAAAAGACCTCGATCGCACTTCCGACTATACATCCCGGAAGCCCGCCGATTAGATATCCTGCGGCGTTATGGAGGGCAAGTTTGGTGTAGGGTCGTAATCGATCGACTAGACGCGTTTGACGGCTAAGAACAACAGATCTCCCAAGCCAGCTGACTATTTCGCCGGTTTGGTTAACGATGCTCTGCCCCGAGGGGAGATAACTGCCAACAAAAGTAGAAGCTGACGACATCCATGACATAACCTCATATTCGCAACTGGAAAATTAATTGGCAAGCAACTGCGACAGTTCTTCCGGTTTCAGCCACTGATCGTTGTTTTGAGAACCGTAGAAAAAGCCCTCCGGCATGAAGAGTTCCTTGCTCTCTTTGCCGGAAATTACGTAGTAGCTGCCGCGATCAACGGTTCGACGCCCTTCCTCTTCGCTGATGAGGAGTTCGTGAACCTTTTCTCCCTCTCGAATTCCGACAATTTCTGTTGGGAGGTTGGGGGCCAGTGTCTTTGCAACATCGCATATTTTCATACTTGGGATCTTAGGGACAAAGATTTCTCCTCCTTGCATTTCCCTAAGTGACTGAACAACAAAGCTTGTCGCCTGTTCAATTGTCATCCAAAACCTTGTCATTCGCTCATCTGTGATCGGCAGGCTTTTGGCCCCTTCTTGTATTTTTTTCTTCCAGAGCTCAATCAGGCTGCCGCGGCTCTTGAGGACATTGCCATAGCGCGCAACAGAAAAAATCGGAAAGCCGCGCCTTCCGACATAGGAATTGCCGGAAATAAAGAGTTTGTCGGCGCAAAGTTTAGTTGCCCCGTATAGATTAACAGGATTGACAGCTTTATCCGTTGAAAGTGCGATCACTTTTTCAACGCCCGCATCAAGCGAGGCTTCAATGATATGACTGCTGCCGAGTACATTGGTTAAGATAAATTCTGTCGGATTATATTCAGCGGCAGGGACTTGCTTTAAAGCTGCGGCATGGACAACGTAGTTGACATCTTGAAAGGCGCGCTTCAGTCTTGAGCGGTCGCGAATATCTCCTAAAAAATAGCGAATTTTTTCGCTTTGAAAGATCGGGTCGCTATTGCGCATCTCCCATTGTTTCCACTCATCTCGACTAAAAATGACGATTGAATGCGGATCCTCTTCAGTAAGAATTTTTTTTGCAAAGGCCCGTCCGAAGCTACCGGTTCCTCCGGTGATCAAAATACGTTTGTTTTTCATATTTTTTCATTCTACTCGATTGTATCAATTAACGTAAAATCTTGACTTAGGACATGCATTTGTTATACTAGAGAGCTTCAGGATATACTATTATGGCAAAAAATTACGACGAAACAGCAGTCAAAACTCTCGACGCGCTCGAGCATATCCGTCTAAGATCGGGTATGTACATCGGTCGCCTTGGCGACGGCTCCCATCATGACGACGGCATCTATATCATGCTAAAAGAAGTTGTCGATAACTGTATCGACGAGTTTATCATGAAAAATGGCAGTACTGTCGAGGTAAGCGTCGATGAAACGGCCGGAAAAGTTAAGGTTCGCGACTATGGGCGGGGAATTCCCCTTGGAAAAGTGGTCGATTGCGTGAGCCAGATCAATACCGGGGCGAAGTACAATGACGATGTCTTTCAGTTCTCAGTCGGACTTAATGGTGTGGGAACGAAGGCTGTGAACGCACTTTCCGAGCATTTCCTTGTGCGCAGTCATCGAGAGGGAAAGTATGTCGAGGCAATCTTTTCTCAAGGCAAGCTCTTAAAAGAAAATAAGGGAGCAACAAGAGAGCCAAATGGCACTTATGTTGAGTTTATTCCCGACACGTCTATCTTTAAGAAATATCGGTTTGACCTCGGGTATATTGAACGCCGAATGCGCCACTATGCCTATCTTAATCAAGGGCTTACGCTCGATTATAATGGGGAGAAGATATCCTCTGAAAACGGGCTTTTAGACTTACTGAATGAAGAGATAACAGACGATCGCCTCTATGAACCGCTCCATTATGTGGGCAGTCAGCTGGAATTTGCCTTCCTGCATACCCACAGCTACGGCGAGAGTTACTTCTCGTTTGTCAATGGACAATACACCTCCGATGGCGGAACGCATCTCTCGGCTTTTCGCGAGGGGATTCTCAAAGGCGTGAATGAGTTTGCAAAAAAGAATTTCCAGGGGATGGACGTGCGCGAGGGGCTTTTTGGAGCGATTTTAATTCGTGTGAAAGATCCTATTTTCGAGTCGCAAACAAAAAATAAGCTCGGAAATACAGAAATTAGAGCCCCGTTAGTGCAAGAAATCAAAGAAGCCGTTGGCAATCTGCTCTATAAAAACCCGGAGACGGCAAGTAGAATCATTGAACGCATCGCATTTAATGAAAAAGTGCGTAAAGAGCTTGCGGCTGTCAAAAAGGAAGCGAAAGAGAAACAGAAAAAAATCTCCTTTAAGATTCCTAAGTTGCGCGATTGTAAGTATCATCGCGGAGACAAATCCAAAAGAGGAGAGGAGTCGATGATCTTTCTAACCGAGGGAGACTCTGCAAGCGCCTCTATCGTTGCCTCTAGAGACCCGATGACGCAAGCGGTCTTTTCGCTCAGAGGTAAGCCATTGAATGTCTTCGGGATGAAGCTCGATCAGCTGTATAAAAATGAAGAAATGTTCAATTTAATGAGCGCGCTCAATGTCGAAGACGATATTGAGAATCTCAGGTA
>SLOH01000034.1 GCA_007132595.1 Waddliaceae bacterium
AGGTCTTTTTGACCGTACCTTTTCGCGTTGACATCAGAATCGAACGCTCGCCTTCAAAGTCAAGCGTGCAAAGGACAGTCGCAATTTTTTCACCTTCTCTTAAGTCTGAAAGCAAATTCACCATCGGACGTCCTTTGGATTTTCTTCCTGCTTCAGGTATCTGCCATGCTTTAATCCAGTAGCATCTGCCGAAAGTTGTGAAAATCAAAAGATAATCGTGGGCGTTTGCAATGAACAGTCCTTTTGGTAAATCGTCTTTCTTCTTCAGGTTAATTCCCGCAACGCCTTGTCCCCCGCGCCTTTGCTCTCGGAAAGTGTCAACCGGCATACGCTTCACATAGTCATCAGAAGAGATTGTAATAATGGTTTTATCATTTGCAATCAAATCTTCCATGTCTACGTCGCCTTCAGCAGCAATAATTTGCGTGCGGCGTGGGATCGCATGGTGTTTGGCAATATGACTCAGTTCTTCTCTGATAATCTCTTTTACCTTGCCCTCACTTGCTAAAATCCCTTTCAGATGAGCAATGTGTTCAAGTAAGTGCTTGTGTTCGGCATCAATCTTTTCCTTTTCAAGGCCTGTCAGCTGGTAGAGCCGAAGGTCAAGAACCGCATTCGCCTGCTTTTCTGTAAAATCAAATTGATCAGTGAGTCCTTTTTTTGCCTCATCACGAGACTGGCTACCGCGGATCATCGCCACAATTTGGTCAAGAACATCAAGTGCTTTGAGGTACCCTTCCACAATGTGTATTCTAGCCTCGGCTTTATCAAGCTCAAAGCGCGTACGCCGGCGAATAACATCGATACGGTGCTTGATCCAAGATTGAATCATCTCCTTCACATTCATCACTCTAGGAAGACCGTGATCTAGAGCCAGCATGTTACAGCCAAAAGTCACCTGTAGATCAGTAAACTTATACAGCTGATTAATCGTAACCTCAGGTATCTCTCCGCGCTTTAGTTCGATCACAATGCGCATTCCGTCTTTATCCGATTCATCTCTTAAATCTGAAATGCCTGTAATGGACTTACCGTTAATCAGATCGGCAATATGTTCGATGAGTCTGGATTTATTCACGTTATAGGGAATTTCATGCACAACGATGCGCTCGCGATCGGGGTAGTTTGGATTGTCCTCTACGGACAGTTTCCCACGTAGAATCACTTTTCCTCTGCCTGTATGAAACGCTTCCTTTATCCCTCTATATCCGCAAATAATCCCACCGGAAGGAAAGTCAGGACCCGGCATGACTTGGAGAATTTCGTCAACAGTTGTTTCCGGATTTGTCAAAAGTAGGAGCGTTGCATCCAATACCTCTTTAAAGTTATGAGGGGGAATATTGGTTGCCATTCCAACTGCAATTCCCGATGAACCGTTACATAAGAGATTGGGAAATTTTGCCGGGAAAACTGTAGGCTCAAGCTTCGTTTCATCATAGTTTGGGACCATGTCGACTGTCTGCTTATCTAAATCCTCCATCAACTGGACAGATGCGTGAGTCATTCTCGCTTCGGTATAACGCATGGCAGCAGGAGGATCTCCATCAACAGACCCGAAGTTTCCCTGACCATTTACAAGAGGATAGCCCATCACCCAGCCTTGCGCCATTCGCACAAGTGTCGGATAGATGACCTGTTCACCGTGGGGGTGGTAGTCACCGGAAGTATCACCGGAAATCTTTGCACATTTACGATGCTTGCCGCCGGGACTTAAGTTAAGCTGCCGCATTGCGTACAAAATGCGCCTTTGTGAGGGTTTAAGCCCATCGCGCACATCCGGCAGAGCCCTAGAGATAATCACAGACATCGAATAGCGCAAATAGCTATCCTTCATCTCATCTTCAACGTTGCGAGTAATTATATTTGGTTCAAGAGTATCTGACATCGTTTACCTCTATACATCCAGGTTCTTTACGGAAAGTGCGTGCTGTCTGATAAAAGAACGCCGAGGGGCGACCTCTTCTCCCATCAATACAGTAAACATATGATCAGCGGCCACTGCATCCGGCAGGGTCACCTTAACAAGCATTCGTTTGGTCGGATCCATCGTCGTCTCCCAGAGCTGATCGGCATTCATCTCACCCAAACCTTTATACCGCTGAATCTCGATTCCCTTGCGGCCGTTATCATGGAAAAAATTAAATAAGCGAACGAGATTTTTAAAGGAATGGGTCTCCCCGCTATCCTCTATCACCTCCACTAAAGGCGTCTCATTGCGCAAGTATTGGTCTAAATGCAGATCAAAACTCTCCAAGCGTTGAACAAGCTCTCTTAGCGAATCTTCTTCATACAGCTCAACGAACTGCAGCCGCTTTGGTTCAAATTCGGGCTGATGTTTGCGCTCTTCTTCGGGAATAGACGCTAAAGTGGCGACATGACGCTTCAGCTGATTTTTCTCATCTTCAGATTTCAGTTGTTGAAACTCATCGGTTGAGTAGGCAAACGCAGGACCCTCAATCAAATTCATTTTAAATTGAGGAAGCACTCCCGCTTCATTTCTTGCATTTAAAAACTCTTCGAAAGTGACGCCTTTTTGCTCAATGCGCTTCACAAAAGAGGCAAGCTCTTGAATTAATGAGACAAGCTGCTTCGTCTCTTCTTGCGTAAACGCCTCATCTCTACTTAAAAGGCGCAAAGTCAAGTCACTCATTCCAAGCCCTAGCAAGTACTCGCTCATCTCTTTTTCTGAGTGAATGTAGCGTCCTTTTTTCTTGCGCTTAACCAAATAGAGCGGCGGTTGGGCGATGTATACATACCCCTCCTCGATCATGTCGGGCATGTGTCGATAGAAAAAGGTTAAGAGCAAGGTGCGAATATGCGAGCCGTCCACGTCGGCGTCAGTCATGATAATGACTTTGTGGTAGCGTAGTTTTGCAAGATTAAAGCCATCCTTTCCGATGCCTGTTCCAAGCGCTGAGATCATCGTCCCGACTTCTTGATTACGCAAAATTTTATCAAGACGCGCTTTCTCCACATTGAGAATCTTTCCTCGAATCGGAAGAATCGCTTGATTTCTTCGATCGCGACCGGACTTTGCCGACCCTCCCGCTGAATCTCCCTCTACAATAAAAATCTCACATTTTTTTGGATCGCGTTCCTGACAGTCTGTTAGTTTACCGGGAAGTCTTGCAGTGTCAAGGGCGGATTTTCTCAATGTCAGTTCGCGCGCCTTCTTAGCTGCTTCTCTTGCCTTTGCGGAAATGATCGCTTTTTCAGCGATTTTTTTTGCGGTTTGAGGGTTTTCCTCCAAAAAGGTCGAGAGTTCTTCTCCGGTGATCTGTTGGACAACAGAGCCAACATCACTATTTCCCAGCCGCTGCTTCGTTTGTCCTTCAAATTGAGGATTCATCACTTTAACCGAAATCACAGCAGTCAATCCCTCGCGCATATCTTCGCCTGAGAGTGTCAATTTGTCGGTTCGTAGTAAATTATGCTGACGAATATAAGTGTTAAGAACCCGTGTCAAAGCGGTAGAAAAACCGGAAAGATGAGTTCCGCCTTGACTAGTCGAGATGTTGTTAACAAACGGTAAGATGGATTCGGCATATCCATCGTTCCACTGAAGCGCGACTTCAAACTCAACTGGCCCGTCATCTCCCTGACGACTGCCGGAAAAATAGACAGGATCGGAGAAGAGAACGCCTTTATTCTCGTTCAAATAGGTGACAAATGATTAAATTCCGCCCTGATAATTCAAGTGCAGATCGTCTTTATTATCAAAACGCTCATCGTGAAAATAAATATTGATCCCTCTGTTCAAAAAGGCAAGCTCGCGTAGTCGTTTAGTGAGAACATCATAATCATACTCAGCGACTCTCATCACCTCATCATCGGCCAAAAATGTCACTTTTGTTCCGCGCTTTTCAGTCTCCCCGATTTCTGTCAAAGGCTTAACAACAGCGCCTTTTGAAAACTCCATCGAGTAGACTTTACCTTCCTTAGAGACTTGAACAATGAACTTTTTTGACAAGGCATTGACGCAAGAAACCCCGACGCCGTGCAGACCTCCGGAGACTTTGTATGTGTCTTTATCGAACTTACCTCCGGCGTGAAGAACTGTCATTACAACTTCAAGAGCCGTTACCTCGCGCCCTTGCTTAGCGGACTCGGATTCGTGCTTTTCGATTGGAATTCCACGTCCATTATCTTCGACAGTAACCGAATTGTCTTTATGAATCGTCACGTAAATAGCTGTACAATAGCCGGCCATCGCCTCATCAATACAGTTATCGACGACCTCATAAACGAGCTGGTGAAGACCATTTCTTCCTGTATCTCCAATATACATACCCGGCCGCTCACGCACGGCCTGCAGCCCTTCTAAAACTGTAATAGAGCTTGCGGTATATCCTTTTTTCTTGGACTTATCTTGATTTTCTGTTTGATCTGTTTGACTCATCATCCTAACCGAAACCTTGCATCCTCGAAGGACACATTGGGGAAATATTTACGATACTGCTTAAGTATTTTTTGCTTCTCATACTGAGCGAGCAAACTCAAAAGGGTAGCATTCTGCACTTTTATGCTTAAAACCCCCTCACTATACTTCTCAACCGAGCTCATCTGAGAGATTTTATCACCCACAACCTCAGGCCAGTAGCGCTGAA
This sequence comes from Waddliaceae bacterium, assembly GCA_007132595.1. Taxonomy (GTDB): domain Bacteria; phylum Chlamydiota; class Chlamydiia; order Chlamydiales; family SLOH01; genus SLOH01. Next base: position 4,608 of record SLOH01000034.1, read on the forward strand.
TTTGCGTTGTAGGAATTTGAGACTGTTTGCGTATACCCGCAAGAGTTTTGGGTAGCAGGTCCTTCAACTTCTTAGTTGTAACCTTGGTTCCATCTCTAGCTTTACGCACAATATGTTTTTCAAACATCTCAGATCATCTCAAATAGAGAGATTCATTTTAACAGATTTTAACGAAAGAACAAAGCATAATTTCGAATAAATTTTAGATAAAAATTATTTAAGTCCGAAGATTCTCATCTCTATTTCTGCAAGCGATTTTACATCGCTGCAAACGACGCGTTTTAGAAAAAAAAAGCTCAAGAAGAGGGAAAAGAGGCGTTCACAACAGGTTTTGGCAACTGAAAAAACACATCTTCGTTTGTAAAAATGACATCCTCGACATCTTTCACCCCGAGGATTTTCAACTTTTCAATGCACTGTTGAACGATGGATTCAGGTGTTGACGCCCCGGCTGTGAGTCCGATGACTTGCACATTGTCGAGCCACTCCTCCTTAATCTCCTTCTCATCATTGATTAAGTAGGAAGAAACGCCGCGATTCCTTGCAACCTCGCATAGACGATTAGAGTTTGAACTTTGGGGGTCTCCGACAACAAGAATGAGATCGGTCTCATCCGTAATCTCTCTTAAAGCCATTTGACGGTTTGTTGTGGCGTAGCAGATTGAAGAACTTGGCAGTGTCTTGATATTCGGATACTTTGCGATAAGAGCATCCGTCACCTCTTGTACATCATCGAGGCTCAACGTGGTTTGTGTAATGTAGAACAACTTTTCATCTTGAGCAAACGAAAGAGACTGAACATCTTTGACACTTTCTACGATTGTCGTTACATCGGGCGCTTCTCCTGCGGTTCCGATAATTTCCACGTGATTCCGGTGTCCGATCAGAATAATATGAAAGCCTTGCGCAGCAAATCGCTTAACCGCTGAATGTACCCGAGTGACAAGTCCGCAAGTGGCGTCAATCTCAATTAATCTGCGCTTTTTTGCGTGCTCTCGGACAGCCGGAGAGACGCCGTGGGCGGAATAAATCAAGCGCTCTCCCTCGGGAACTTCATCGATGTCTTCAATAAAAACAGCCCCATTTTCTTTCAAAGACTGTACGACATGAGAGTTATGCACGATCTCATGTTTGACATAAATCGGCGGGCCCCAAATTTCAAGTGCACGTTTGACTGTGTCGATTGCGCGCTCGACACCTGCGCAAAACCCACGCGGTTTTGATAGAAGCAATTTCTTCATTTTTCCCTTAGATAAGACATTATTCCGATACAGGAGTTTTCAATCATATCATATGCGCGCTCAAATGTCACGCGATCGTAATAATATGGATCCGGAACATCTTGACCTTGATGAGCCTTACTAAACTCTGTCATGAGATATAGTTTTTGAAGGGGCTCTTGTGAGTCTGTGCGGGATTTAAGCTCTTCTAGCACCGCATGATCAGCAGCAAATACCATATCAAACTCATCAAAAAACTCTGGGTGAAATGCTTGCGCTCGACTCTTGAGGACATATCCACGCTCTTTAGCCACCGTCCGCATGCGCTTGTCGGGAAGTTGTCCGTCGTGCCAATCTCCCAAACCACAACTTTTCACTTCAAATGAATAAGGCAAAGGATTTGAGCGGTTCAGTTGACGCAATATCTCTTCTGCAAGCGGAGAGCGAATAATATTACCTAAGCAAACAAAAAGAATTTTCACCTATGAAAGCTCTCGTACATCTGTGGCGCATCTAAAGCCATACGTTCCATTTCCGATACCCGGTTTATTGCGAAAGCGCCCTGAGCACCGCAAGTCTTCTTTTAAGCTTTTCCAACACCCGCCTCGAAGCACGCGATACACTCCTTGAGGTGGTCCCTTCGGATTTTCGGGCTCTTGTACGGAAGTTTCGTAGTAGTTGTAGCCATACCAGTCCATGATCCACTCATAGACGTTGCCTGCCATATCGTAAAGTCCGGCATTATTCGCCGGGTAACTCATCACAGCTGTTGTATCGGAATTAAAGAAATTGGCTTGGGATTTTTCTATATCATCGCCCGAAGGGTAGACAAAACTCTCCTCCCCTCCTCGCGCTGCAACCTCCCACTCGACTTCGGTCGGCAATCTCTTTCCTATCCATTTTGCGTAAGCAACAGCGCCGTGCCAAGTCACACCGACAACCGGATGTTTCATATAACCGGACTCAACATTGAATTTTCCGGCCATGCGCTTAATGCGCGACTCACGCAGCCTAATCAAGTCTAGATGATTACCATC
>SLOH01000133.1 GCA_007132595.1 Waddliaceae bacterium
CAATGGAATATTTCGATCGCAGCAGATGATGTGTTTGGGCAACAGGGCGTATTGCAAACATCTCGCGGGGCATTTAACCCTGTTTTAGACGCGGCTTTTGAACATCATTTGATGGGGAATCGCCGCACGTGTTCACTGCAGACGCAAGAGCATGGATACGATTCAAACTTAGACTTTTCTCTCTCTAAGCGGTTTCGAGCCGGAACACTGTTTTCTCTGAATGGAGGTTTCCATCATCGCAACGACCCGACGACAAGCTATAGGCGTTGTGATGAGTATGCGGTGCAGTTTTTAATTGATCAGCCTCTCTTGCGCCATTTTTGGTATAACCGAGCAAGAGCGCAGGAGATGATGTCGGAAGCCGAGCTTAAAGCGGTGAAATGGGAATTTCTCCAAACAATGTCAAGCCAGGTCGCTGAATCTCTCAAACGGTACTGGGACTTTGTTTTTGAGATTAAGAGGTATCAAATTAATCAAGAGACGCGCGATCGATTCATTCGACTTGCGAATTCAACTTCTCAGCTGATTGAAGGCGGAGAGATGGCTGCGACTCAAATTGATCAACAGTTTGCCGAAATCTATAATGAATCGCGCAAGATCACAGAGGCAAGTCAAAATGTCTACCGGGCATACAATGCGTTGATTTTTTCAATGGGAGAGACGCCGTGTCAATTCTCTTGTGAAGTGCCTGATGTTGCAGTCGATGAATTTCCTCCATTTGATACAGAGAAATTATGCTGGGATCCATACTGTCTTGAGCAGCTTGCGTCAAGTCATCGAGGGGATCTGATTGCGGCGCGATACCGCGTGACAACCTCTCGAATTAATTTAGCGCGCGCAAGGCAAGATCAGCTCCCCTTGTTAAATGTCGGTGTTGGGGCCGGAGTGAAAAACTTTAAAAATTCTAGAAAGCGATTTTCCTCACTTAGTCATGGCCACCCTCAAGAGGATTTAGTGGCAAGGGTGACTTTTTCCTACCCGTTTGGCAATGACCATGCGCTGGGTGAACTTCGTTCCGGTTTAGCGTTAAACTCGCAAGCAATGACAGAAGAGGAAAGGCTGTATCAGCGGATTCGCTCAGATCTCAATACCGCACTTCGCAACCATTACGACTTAGTCGAGCAGCTTCATTATGCCAATCAGACCATCGAGTGGTTTGAAAAATCGACAGAAGCTGAGATTGAACGCCTAAAAGAGGGTTACAGCACTGTCTTTGTTGTCATTGACTTTGAAAATCGATTGAGTAATTCTCGAATTGAGAGGCTGCGCATCTTACGCGACTATGCAAGTAACTTGGTTGATCTATTTTTTATTACCGGCACGCTTGTTCAACCTGATGAGTCGGTTTGCATGGCAAAGGTTGCCGATATTTACGATGTTAAACGACTACTTCATATGGGAGAGGGAGAATGAGTGGAATAATGAAACTGTTTTTGATGCTATTGTGTGCGCATTTTTTTGCGTCTGAGCTTATGGCCGACTCCTCTCTTAATGATGGAAATATCTCCTCTCATATGATCGATAAAAATCAAGTCGTTGGCCGAGGTGTTGCTCTTAGTACGGAGCAGCTCTTTGATGTGGTTGCAAGAGCTGAGGGAACCGTCCAGGAAATTTTTGTCGAAGCTAACGAGCTTGTGAATGCAAGGGAAAAAGTGGCAACTGTCTATCACCCCAAAAGGCGCGCAATCCTTCTACAGCTGAAAACGGATTTTTTACAACTTCAGCAGCTTTTCTCCGAATTAAAAGTACTTGAAGACCGGGTGATCTCAAGAACGGGACTGTTTGAAAGGGGATTGATCCCCAAAACAGTTCTTGAAGACTCCCAACTAGCTGTCAGTCAGAAGCTGATCGCGGTTTCCAAAGTCGAGTCTTCGATCGCCAATCACTTAGCCGACCTTTCCAACCACTCGATGCTGGAAGATGAAGAGTTTTTGGTTAAGTTGGACGAAATTGAAAGCTCGAAAGGAGATTTTAATGTCACCGAAATGGAGCAGGAACTCTCTTCAGTCTACACAACAGAAAGTGGAAGGGTTTTAGATGTGCTCGTGAGACCAAGAGAGACCATTCGGGCGAATGATCCAATTATCCGCATGGAGCGAGAAGATAGGGAAGGTGCGCATATCACTTTCTATTGCGCGGTTCGCGTGGCAGCGCAAAGTTTGGTGTTTCCTGAAATGAAAGCCTATATTAGCCCAACGCATGTGAATCCTAAAACGCATGGGAAGATCATTGGCCGGATCACGCATGTGTCGCCTTTTGCAATGACGCAAGATGAGCTGATGGAGAGGCTGCGAAAAAAAGAGCTGGTGCGTTTTCTGACCGAAGGGGAGTCTTCTGTTCTTCCGCTTAAGATAGAGCCGATTTTAGATCCGACAACAAAAAGCGGATTTCAATGGACGGACGGAAAAGGTCCGCCTGCGAAAATCAAAAACGGCACGCCTTGTTTCATTGAGATTCCCTTGAACGATGAGTAAAAACGTATTAATTACAGGAGCTGCCGGATTTATTGGCTTCCATTTAGCAAAAGCTCTGCATGCGCGCGGCGATTTTGTCATTGGGCTTGATAACTTTAATGATTACTATAGTCCCAAACTCAAAAGCGATCGCGCAGATCTTTTAAATGCGCTTGGGATTGTCGTAGAAAAAGGCGATATCTGTGACGCTCACGCGCTCCACGCCCTTGTCAAAACCAACCAAGTGACGCACGTGGTGCATTTAGCAGCTCAGGCAGGCGTGCGCTACTCGATTGAGGCGCCACATGCGTACGTGAAAAGCAATCTTGAGGGTTTTGTGCATATCTTAGAGCTTTGCAGAGCATTTCCCCACCTGAAGCTCGTTTACGCCTCTTCTTCTTCCGTGTACGGCTTGAATGAAAAAATTCCCTTTTCAGAGAAAGATCCGACAGATCATCAGGCCAGCCTCTATGGGGCGACAAAAAAATCAAATGAGCTGCTCGCAAGCTCCTACCACCACTTGTACAAAATCCCCGTGACAGGACTTCGGTTTTTTACTGTTTACGGCCCCTTTGGACGACCAGATATGGCGTACTATTCATTTACGAAAGAGATTCTTTCGGGAAATCCGATTCGGCTTTTTAATCAAGGACAAATGGAGCGAGACTTCACCTATATCGACGATATCATAGCCGGAATTGTCCAGGCGGTCGACCTTGAAGCGGCACATGAAATCTTCAACTTAGGAAACAACCGACCGGTCACTTTGCTTGAGTTTGTTCAAACCCTTGAGCATGCAATTGGAGTGTCGGCAAAGAAGACGTATCTTCCAATGCAAAAGGGCGATGTGACAAAGACATTTGCTGACATCTCGCACAGTCAAAAGCACTTAAGATTTTCTCCTCAAACGGATTTGACTAAGGGACTACAAAAATTTGTCGATTGGTATCGCATCTATTACGACATCCCGACGCCGATTGATTCAGAAACTCCTAAAATATAACACCAAGAAAGTTAGAGAAATGAAAGTTTTAAATATTGTTGGAGCTCGTCCGAATTTTGTAAAAATGGCGCCTCTTCTTGCCGCTATGCAAAAAAGCACTGTGATTGATCCGGTTTTGCTTCACACAGGTCAGCACTATGACGATCAGATGTCAAAAGTCTTTTTCGAAAATCTCGGATTGTCCAAGCCGGATATCTCCCTTAAGTGCGGCGGTGGATCACATGCTGAGCAGACAGCGAAGATCATGCTTGCCATTGAGCCTGTACTAGTTGAAAACCAGATCGACCTAGTGGTTGTTGTGGGAGATGTCAATTCGACACTTGCCACAAGTCTTGTCGCCTCAAAGCTTGGGATTCCAATTGCCCATATTGAAGCGGGATTGCGCAGTTTTGATGAAGAGATGCCCGAGGAAATTAACCGTATCGTGACGGATCGACTTTCGAGCTATCTTTTTACAACTTGTGAAGATGCCGGGCAAAACCTTGTCAATGAGGGGATTGACACATCAAAGATATTTTTCGTCGGAAATTTAATGATTGACTCCTTGATCCGGATGCAGCATGAATCAAGAGCCTCCACCATTCATAGTGATTTGAATATCCCCGAAAATTATGGAGTTGTGACACTCCACCGCCCATCGAATGTAGATTTCCCTAAGACCTTGCATCAGATATTAGATGCACTTGAAGTGATTCAAAAGGATCTTGCCCTTATATGGCCACTGCATCCTCGAACGAAAAAGGCAATCGAGAGAGAAGGGGTTAAAAACCGTTTAGAGGCAATGAAAAACATGACGTGCATCTCGCCACTGAGCTATCTTGATAATCTTGCCCTAATGGAGAAAGCGAAGGTTGTGATGACAGACTCGGGTGGAATTCAAGAGGAGACGACTGTTCTTAAGGTGCCATGTCTGACGCTGCGAGAGAATACAGAACGGCCTGTAACAATTTTACAAGGGACAAATCAACTAGTCGGGGTGAGGAGAGACGATATTTTGGAAGGGTATCGGAAGGTTCCCGATGTGTTTCCAAAGGCGCCTCCACTATGGGATGGACAAGCGGCCGGGCGTATTGTACAAGTTTTAGAAGAGATTGCTAAACGCGATCAAACACCCAGCTCAGAGGTTTGTCGTTTTGGTACGGCATATACCCATGGAAAGGCCTTTGATCGCCATCAAAAATCATCGGAAGAAAGTGGCGGTCTCCTTCCCACATCGGAAGACGGTCGATCTCTGAGATAGGCACCCACTCAAGAGTTCCTTCCGGGCAGTCGTGTTTGACTGTGCCGGAAAATTTCGTCACGAGAAAAATAAACCCGAGCCAGTCTTCTCCTTTCGGCCCAAACCCGGTCCAGTTGATCGTCCCTTTTAAGTGCATCTCAAGAACATCGATTCCAGCTTCTTCGTGGATCTCTCTTTTCATACAGCTTGCGACATCTTCATTGTTGTCCATTTTGCCGCCCAGGCCATTATATTTGCCCAGATGATCATCATCCTCTCTTAAATTTCGATGGACGAGCAAGACGCTCTTTCTATCCTCTGAAAGGACGTATCCGAGTGTGCCGACAATAGGGGTATACATTTCTCACCAATATCCGAGTAATTTCCACCAAGCGCCGCCGATCACCGTCCAGATGAAGATGTAGACCAAACTCATCAAAAAGCCGATCTTCCACCAATTGCCAACCGGAACGTATCCGGCTCCGAAGAGGACAGCGCCTGAGCCAATTCCGTAGTGTGTGATACAACCGAATAGGCTGCTAAAGTATGCCAGAAGAGGCACACAAAAGCCAACCGGAATCCCAAGGGCTAGGGAGAGGATAAGAAAACTTGTGAAAAGTGCTCCCACATGGGCGAGACTGCTTGCAAAAATATAGTGAGAGTAGAAGTAGACTAAACTGAGAATAAAAAAGGCCGGCCAACCGCCGATCCCTTGCAGTTCGGAGCCAACAAAGTCTCCAAACCAAGTGGCAAGGCCAAGTTCGTTAAGTTCGCGCGCCATCATGATCAAGACTGAAAACCAGATGAGCGTCTCCCATGCGCCCTCCTCTTTTCTAATGTCTGACCAGGTGAGAACGCGGAAGATCAAAAGTAAGATCAGCCCTAAAAATGCTGTTGTCGTCGCATGAACGCCAAAAAACGATCCGCCAGCCCAAAGGACAAGCAGCAGAATAAAAACAGATAGCATGATCCATTCTTGGAATGTCATCGGACCCATCTTCTTTAACTCTTTATCGGCAAAGTCTGTTGCATGAGGGGTTGCTTTGATGACTGGGGGGTAAATCACGTAAATCAGCAGGGGAATCAAAAATAAGCTCAAGAGTCCTGGAACCGAGGCCGCAAGTGCCCACTGACCCCAAGAGATTTCGACCCCGGCATTCGAAGCGAGCTCGACAATGAGAGGATTTGCAGCCATTGCAGTAATAAACATCGCACTTGTGACGCATGTGGAGTGAAAGACAACAGTGGTTAAAAATGCGCCGAGCTTTCGGGAAGAGGGGTCGTGCGGTTTGCTCCCGAACACTTCGGAAAGCGATTCAATGATGGGGAAAATAATCCCCCCGGCCCTTGCCGTGACGCTTGGAATGGCAGGTGCAAGCAGAAGGTCGGTTGCAAGCAGGCTATAGCCGAGCCCAAGGGTGTGTCTTCCGAAAAATTTAGTAAAAAGATAGGCAAGTCTTAAGCCCAGTCCTGTTTTGATAAAGCCCCTTGCGATGAAAAAGGCGCAGACGATCAGCCAGACAACTTTAGTTGAGAACCCGGACAAGGTCTCTTCAAGAGGCACCACCCGTGTGATTGCCAAAGCGCCAAGACCGATCAATGCCATGCATCCCATCGGCAAAGGGTGGGTAATAATGCCGAAAATCGTTGCGGCAAAGATGGCAAACATATGCCACGCTTGAGGACTTAATCCTTCCGGGGGAGGAATGATCCAAATAACAAGCCCCACTAAAAAAGTGAGCACGAGTAGTATATTGTTTTTTCGCATCTCTTAACCTCTCCAAAGGAACCACTGATAAACTTGAGACACTAAATTTAGCGCCTTTTTTCTAAAATCCGACAAAAACGCACTCACTTAATCTTCAAAAGCTTAAGATCGATTGTTTTTTTCGAATTTTAGAAAAAATTCAGTCAAAATTTAGTAATCTCAAGTTTATCAGTGGTTCCTATCAAAAAGCGATATCCTGAGTCAGGATATCGCCAAATATTGTTTTCTCTTTCACTAGAAA
>SLOH01000120.1 GCA_007132595.1 Waddliaceae bacterium
AGTTCTAAGCTGGACTACATGATTAGCAGGGCAAAGACAAAAGCAAACAGTGCAAACGATTCAACAATACCCACAGCGGCAAAGCATTTACCAAAAATTGCAGGCTGTTTTGCTGAGGCTTGAATACCCGTAGCTGCTACTTTTCCTTGATAGATAGCAGAAATCATAATCGCAAGTCCCGATGAGAATCCGATTGCAATTCCTGATAGCGGCGATAAAGTACCTTCTGTAATTGCGCGTGCCATCAGAAGCATTAAAATAAAGCCGTAGATCGACTGTGAGGATGGTGCTGCAGCCATCCCGATAAACTTACCATGCCCTTCCTCTACTCGGCTCATAACGCCATGAGAAGCCATGCCTGCAATTCCACACCCCATACTACTGCCAATGGCGCTTAAGCCAAGAGCAAGAGCGGGTCCAACCATATCAAAATTCATAATTCACATCCTATTTCTGTTACTCGATCACCACTTTTTCAAGAGGCTGGAACATTTTCCCTCCCCCATCAAAACTATAGTGATACCATTCGATAAAATTTAGACGCAAACCGTGAATAACACCCCCTATGATAGAGAGGATGATATTTACGGCATGGCCGATTAAAAGTAAAAAGATTGCAAAAATCCAAGGTGATCCTGCGGCGATTTCGTTGACTGTATTGCTGATAATCGCGCCGGCAAGTCCTAGAGCATAAAGTCGTAGATAAGAAAGAATATCTGCAAAGACTTGGATTAAATTGGTAATTTCAAGAAGTCCATAAAGCTTATTTTGAATAAACGAGAGAGTAAACGCGAGGAAAATCCCGCCTGCCATCATGATAATCCCTTCAAACGCAGCGATTTCCTTACCGACACCAAGAACATATTGTGTCATCGATGCTGTCCCTAGATAGGTTGGCAAATAGAGATAACTTCCAAAAATGAAAATGACCCATCCGATCCCTGACCAATTAATCTTCAAGTACCTAAGGAAAGAGAGTGATACATGGATCATACCGACCAACAAAGCCAACTCCATTAAGATACTGTCATTGAATTTATTTAGAATCTCATACTCCATTTGGCCAGCAATCTTTTGTTTAACTCCGATCTTAAGGAACTCATCGGCATCGTCAGCATCGGCAGCTTCAGGGTATTTCCCCACCCACTCTTGATAGGTGTCATCTCTTTGTTCAAAGTGGTAAGCGGCCTTTTGTTCCGACACCCATTGCAAAACAGAGACTTTTCTAAACGGACTATCGATATCAAAGACAATACCGAAAAAACTGTTAGACAAAACTCCCCAGCCAACTGTAGCGATAGACAAGATCAGAGCAAGCTTATAAAACCTGCTTCCCGCACTTGAAAGTTTTTTAAATTTGGATCGTATAAAAAGTGCAGCGATCAAAAAGAGTAAACCATACCCACCATCATTAATAATCAATGCAAAGAACAAGGCAAAAAAGACAAGAACCCACATGGACGGATCTTTATCTTGTGTGGACGGCGTATCATAAATATGCACAAGATCTTCACCAATGCGCTTAATACCCGGATTCTCTAAGAAGGTCGGGACGTGGTCAAAAGGTTCTATTGCGATCTGATTGGCCGTGACATTTAATTCATTTAGCAATTCAGAAAGCGCCTCCTCTTTGTGCTCAGGAACCCATCCTTCAACCACAAACAAAATGTCATTGAGTTTTCCTTGGGCAAGTGAGCGTGCATTCGTGAGCGAATATCGATTCATTTCCTGAATCAGGGCGGTATGTAAGAATGTATGGTACTTGGCAAGGTCTTTTAGTCTTTCTTCGACCTGGCGTTCTTTGATTGCGATCACATTCAAGCGCTCTTGAAGCTCACCAAGAGATCGATCAAAATGCATTTCGATCATGTGTTCATATTGCACTTCACTTGAACTAATTGATATAAAGTAATCAAGACCACTATTAGAGCCGATGTAGATAAGCTCTGCTGGAATTTCAATCTCTTCTTGGACTGTATGCTTGGAAAAAAAGAACTGGACTTTGCGCCCGCTTTCTTTCGAGAGTTTTCTCAACTCTTCCAGTGAAAAATCTCCAAACACTTTGATTCGAGAGACTTCCATTTCAAGCTGGCGCTTTTCTTCGCTATACTTACCAAGGGTGTGTTCATGCTTTAAAATTTCCGAAACAATTTTTTTTGCGTCTTCGAATTTTTCCGGCTCTTCTTGTGAAACAGAAGGTCTTCCTCGAAGAACTTTGATCGCATTATAATACTTCTGCACCTCTTCGGGAATTTCTTTTTGCTTAACAGGTTTCGAGTCGATAAATTCAATGATTCCAGCGGCTTGTGCTTTTTGAAAGAAAAGATCTTTTATGTTTTGAGGCCCCCAAAAAAGATATTTTTTTACGTCAATCCTCATCTACCCTTCCTCGCTTCGATTTTTGCTTTGGCAACTTTTGCTTGTGATACCGCTGCAAGCTCTTGATCCCCTAGAAAAACCTTAATCATTTTAATATTTTTATTCGCACGCGGAATAAGAATTTTCTCAAATAAATTCACTCGAATGGAGACTTGTCTAAGCTCTTCCTTCAACCGCTCATTTTTCTCTTTTGCAACCTCAAGCGCAGCCTTGCAGCTGATCAGGTCGCGAATAAATGTGATTGCAGAATCAATCCATGGAGGAGAGTCAAATAAATCGTACTCAAATGGAATAAAGTGCGCCTTTTCAAATATCGGCACTTCAACGCCTGCGATATTTTCAGAAGATGTCTCGACATAATCAATCAATGCGATCCTATCTACATCAACGGCAAAATCACCAGATAATAAAGAGGCAAAATTTTTGACTGATTCGTATCTTTCTAAAAGCTCTTGGTCCGCCTTCTCAATCTCTTGTTTTGCATACAAAACCTCTTGCTGCAATTGCGCTTTGTTTAGCTGCAGAGTCGGAAGATACCTTTCCAGTTGCCCCAAGCGAATTTGCTGAGCTCTGAGCTCATTTTTTGTCAGTTTAATTTCCGCCATTATCCGGCCAATATGCTTCAATAATACTTTGTTTAATCCCAATCTGTTCAGGTTTGAAACATTCGGATAAAATTTTCCATCCGTTGTCCAAAGCCGCTTCAAGCGGTAAGTTAACCTCGAGATCCATCATTTCCCTCTCAAAGAGTTCTGAGTAAACCAAAAGCTGTTTATCTCGTTCAGATAAGCGAAATCCCATACTTTGCCTTTCTTTGGCCTTCTTTGACTCAGCATATAAACGAATCATCGCATTGGCAAGATCTCCATGATCTTCGCGAGTGACCTTTCCGATGACATTTTGCTTTAAACGTGAAAGTGAACCGAAAGGATCGATTTGATGATTGTGAAGATAAAACTGTCCCTCGGTAATGTAGCCTGTATTGTCCGGAATCGGGTGGGTCACATCGTCACCTGGCATCGTCGTTACCCCGATGATTGTGATCGACCCGCTGCCTTCAATAAGAACAGCTTTTTCATAGCGAGAGGCAAGATCGGAGTAAAGAGAGCCGGGATACCCTCGATTGGAAGGCACTTGGTCCATCGTAATAGAAATTTCTTTAATCGAATCGGCAAAGGCCGTCATGTCGGTTAAAAGGACTAAAACATTTTTGTTGTGAATGGCAAACTTCTCAGCACACGCAAGTGCCATATCGGGAACAAGAAGGCACTCAACAGCCGGATCCGTTGCCCGGTGAACAAACATAATCGTTTTGCTCATAGAGCCTGAACTCTCGGCATTATCAATAAACGCTTGATAGTCGCGAAAAGTAAGTCCCATGCCTGCAATTACAACAACATCTGCATCTGTCTGGTTAGCAATCCGCATCAACAGTTGGTTATACGGCTCTCCGGATACAGAAAAGATCGGGATCTTTTGAGACTTTACAAGCGTGTTAAACACATCAATCATGGGAATATTACTTCGCACCATCTCTTTTGGAATAATGCGCTTGGTCGGGTTAAAAGAGGGAGAGTTGATATTAATCGAGTCGCCGACGATTTCCGGTCCCCCGTCAATTGGCTCCCCTGTCCCGCTAAGTCTGCGTCCTAAAAGCGCATCGCTAAAGATGGCTTGCATTTGCCGCTTAAGGAAGGTGACTTCATCCCCGGTTGAAATTCCTCGCGTATTTTCAAAAACCTGCAGAGTCACATCCTCACCCTCAACTCGAAGAACAGAGGCGTAGATTTTTCGACCATCTCGAAGCTTTACCTGTGCAAGCTCTCCCAAAAAGACATCCGATGCGGTAACTGTAATCAAGTTTCCGCGCATATCCTTGATTCTATCATATACTTTTTTCATATCGATCCTCTCTCAACTGTCTCTTCAATCGCTGTTAACTGCTTACGATAATCCGGGGATTCGAAGATCATAAAATTTAAGTTTTTGATCCTATTTTGCAGACTTAAAAAGTATGCGCGCGCCTCATCGTGCGTTGCAAACTCGAACTTCTTTTCAAAAATGCGATTAATTAAATTAAAAAGTGGAACCTGCCTGTTTAGCGGGCAATACTCATCTTGTTTATCAAACGCATTTTGCTGTAGATAACAAAAATCATAAAGCTCGGATTTAAGATAGACGACCAAATCATCAATTGCCGTCCCTTCCTCACCAACAACCTCCATACGTTTGCGCACATCATCGCCGGACTTCAAAATCTTCGTCGCCCGCTTGACACTTTCAGCCCATCCTTCCGAACGCTTTTCTAGATCTCTACTGACATCATCTACATATTTTGTCCAGGACATGTGTGGGTCAACCGCAGGATAACGACGGGAGTCAGAACGCTCGCGAGAAAGTGCGTGGAATGCACCGACAACAGACAAGGTTGCCTGTGTGACGGGCTCTTCAAAGTTTCCTCCAGCCGGAGAGACTGCCCCGCCGATTGTCACTGATCCTGTTTTCCCATCTCTTAAGTTAACAACTCCCGAACGCTCGTAAAAATTGGCAATTCGAGACGCAAGGTAGGCAGGGAATGCCTCCTCACCCGGGATCTCTTCTAAACGACCCGACATCTCGCGCATTGCTTGCGCCCATCTAGAGGTGGAGTCGGCAAGCAATAACACATTCAGTCCCATCTGGCGATAATACTCGGCTATAGTCACTCCCATATACACAGATGCCTCTCTTGCTGCTACAGGCATTGAAGATGTATTGCAAATAATGACCGTACGGGTCATTAAGCTCTCCTCAGTATGTGGATCAATGAGGTGAGGAAATTCTCGAAGCATCTCAACTACCTCACCTGCCCGCTCTCCACACGCGCAGACAATCACAATATCGACAGCCGCAAATTTAGCCAAGTGGTGCTGAAGGACAGTTTTTCCGGCCCCAAATGGTCCCGGGCTGCAAAATGTTCCCCCTTTGACTACCGGAAACTGCGTATCAAGGGTTCGACATCCGGTATCCATCATTTCTGTTGGACGCGCCTTCTCTCCTTCAAAAAGTGCGCTTTTGACCGGCCACTTTTGGATCATTGTAATATCGTGTTCTTTCCCGTGTTCATCTTCTAATTTCGCAATAACAGTTTCAACATTATACGAACCGGGAGCAATGACCCATTTAACCTTATATTTCCCGTAAAAGGAGAAAGGAACCATCAAGCGATGACGGAATCGCCCCTCCAGGGTATACCCAAGAGAATCCCCCCTAACAAGCTCATCGTCAATCTTTGCAGTTGGCTCATACTCCCACTTCTTCTGACGGTCTAAGGGAAGAAGATACATTCCATGAGGTAAAAAAAGGCCGGCCTTTTCAGCGACATCGACAAGCGGGTTTTGCAATCCGTCAAAAATCGATGAGAGCAGTCCGGGACCAAGCTCGGCTTCTAGCAGATCGCCAGTAAAGCTAACCTCAGTTCCACATTTAATCCCTCGAGTATCCTCAAAGACTTGTACTTTCGCACTGTCTCCAACAATTTCGATAACCTCAGCCTTTAGGCCCACATCATCGACATGAACTTTTGCCACCTCACCTTGACGAATATGACCTTCGAATTTCACATTGAGCAAGTTGCCGAATGCACCTACCACTTCTCCACGAGTTTCTGTTTTTGTCGTCACACCACTCCATCCTGTTTTAATTGACTATCAATAAGTTCTATTCCTTTCTTTTGATCGAGTCCCATCCATTTTTCGACAAGAATTAGTCGAACAAAATAGGAGAGAATGCGGTCAAGCGTAAAGAAAGATGTTCCATACATTTCAAACACTTTATCCATTCTCCATTCGACAAGCGCAAGATGTAACTCAATCGGGCGACTGCCATATTCTTCAAAAATCGCCTTAAGATCGCTATATCGAAATGGAGGCTCATACACTTTTGCATCTTTTTGAGCAATCAACTGAGCGACGATTTCATCATTTGGATCTTCGAACTGCAGTTCCTTAATGATGTCTCTTCCGATTTTCTTTGCACGAAATCCAGTCAAAACAAGTCGCCATTCTTTCTCAAATTTTAAGTATTCATGCAAAAATCCCTCAGGATATCTCTGAAGCTCTTCTTGAAAATATCGAACAGTTAATTCAGAAAAATGTTTTAATCGCGCTTCTTTTGACTCATATTTATCTAAAAAGTCATAAACATAATCGGGAAACCCGCTTCTCACAAGCAAGGCGTCTTCGACCTCATACTCATTGAGTTTCCCATGCCGATCCATCTCGTCGCCTCTCCAGAAAGCCTTGATATTTTTC
>SLOH01000164.1 GCA_007132595.1 Waddliaceae bacterium
ACAAAAAAAAGATCGGATGTCAATTGTGGAGGCTGTTGAGACTTTAGGTGCAATTGCTGATCTAGATCCCCGACAATTATCTGATGAGGCTGAACTGGCCACCCCGCTTGAGTCTCAAAAGAATATTATAGAGTGGATGAAGGGAGAATCTCCTGAGAAGCGCATGAAACGAGTACGAGAGACTTTCAAGACGATTTTAAACTATCTTCAGCAATTTTATGAGAATGACT
Organism: Waddliaceae bacterium; assembly: GCA_007132595.1. Taxonomy (GTDB): domain Bacteria; phylum Chlamydiota; class Chlamydiia; order Chlamydiales; family SLOH01; genus SLOH01. Next base: position 231 of record SLOH01000164.1, read on the forward strand.
ATAGCCGTCTGCAGGATCGAAAGGTGATGGACGAAATTAAGTCGATTATGGTGCTTGTTGGTGAATCAGCAAAAAAGCTGGATCAGTTGAGTGATAAGAGAACAATTACAAAGTGTAAAGAGTTTAAAGAGCTGCAAAAGTTCTATAAGAAACGCGTGGCGACTCAAATCAGTGAAGGTAAGCTTGGAAAATGGATTTTGGCGCTGACTAAGCGTTTGAGGAAAATTGGCAAAAAAAGCGTTCTTGGTGGCCGGACGATTCAAGATACGACCCAGGTATATGTCGACTTAGAAGGGGTGAAATCAGACCATGATTATGAACTTTTCTATATTCGAAAGGAAAATGGAGAGCATTATTATAGTTCTCGCGTTCTTAGAAATATGAAGCTTGTGAGTGATTTTGAGGGGTACTTTGGGTATCGTAGGTCTGATGATCCTCTAATTAAGGTCAATCATTGGAAAGATTTTTTCGCTCTCCAAGTGGCAAAAGAGATAGTAGAAACCTCACAGGTACAAACAGATGCGTTTTGCAAGTCAGAGATGGAACTAAAAGATGGAAGTTTAAGGGCGTCTATCAATAGCTGTTTGATTGCTCTTCGTATGAGCGCAACCGAGGGGAATCTGATCAGCCGGACGACTGGTAAAAATTGTGCGGAGTATTTTAGCGACTTTTTATTCTTTTTGCGTGAATCCCTTCAAACAACTGCATACAAGAAGTTAATTACCTACCCATCCTCTCAAACTCGCTTGTCATCAAGAGCTGCTGTTGAGCTGCTTCATGTCATTTGCGGGGCATTATATACGAGTAAGGATGGTTACACCAAGCTTTTATCTGTCATTCAAGAGACTGTTGAAAGAGCGCATGAGGGGCTTTCTTTAGTTGAAGATCCTGATCAACTCGGATGGGAACAAATAGCCGGGGATTATGAGGTAATGAAACGGTTGATGAGGAGCCATCCAAGTGGATCGCTCAACAAAGTTTTAGAGAGCTTGGAAAACGGAAGCGATCTCTCTTTTGATCCTTTGCACCAAGAAAATCTTCCGGCTGTTTTCTTTTCTTTACCCGTTGGTGATCAATTGGCTTTGATTAGTAGATCTCCCTCGCCAACACGGCAAGATTACATACAAAAGGCCTCGATTATCGATGAGTATCGCGCGTTTTTGAGGCAGCAGCAGAAGAGTCAATGTCTGGTGTTTAACTTTCAGGATAAAACACACTGGAAGGAGCATGCTCGCTGCGAGGCTCTTGAGAAATTATCCGAGCAGAAGGAGTTTTGCGATTGGTTCACGGTGATAAATTTAGCGAAGGACAGCGAGTTTTACCATCAACAGGGGGTATACGCGGACGAAAATTACATTGAAGTCTTTATAGAGCTTTTCAAAGAGCAGTTGATCGGAAATGAAACACACTATTATATCCCTGATTCGATAAGAAAGGAGTTATTTCCGGTATTTGTTGAAGATACACTTAAGAAAATTCATCGGGTTTTCTTTTCAGAAAAAAATGTTCTGACCGTGAGACAGCGCCAAGCGTTTATAGAGATCTTCTACATCCTGTTTCAGGTGAAGCTGATTGAGCTTTTAAAGCCGGGGCAGGTCACAATGATGTGTAAAGATGGGATTGACAAGACATGTCCGTCTATTGCTCAACTCTATGCATTCAAGGAGATGTTTTTAGACGGCCCGCTTGCAAAAGGTGACTTTGATAAGATTGCTCTGATGATTTACGGGCCTGCGCTGATGGTACGAGAAAGGGTGATCCATTCCAGTCGTTTTAATCGAATGCTCGGTGTAATCAAGCAAATTGAGTTAGTTGAGGATGACCTTGGTCATGCAGAGTTTAAAGCTTGTTTGTTAAAAGAGTTTCCTTTTCTTCAAGTGATTTCAGAAGGGCAGAGTCGCTAAAGGGCTGATTTGTGACTTTCTTTACGAGTTCTTTGCTCAAGTATTGTCTGCCGTATTGATAGATATTTTCACTTAACCATTGCCGGATAAAGTTAAATTCTCCGGCTTCTATACGCGTTTGCCAGTCTGGATTTGTCTGTGTGAATGCCTCAAAAAACTGAGCAGCATAGGCTGTTCCAAGTAAATAGGTAGGAAAATAGCCAAAAGAACCGATCGACCAATGCACGTCTTGTAGCACGCCATCAGATGCCTTTTTAGGGGTGATTCCAAGGAGTTCACCGGAAAGGCTATTCCATGCGCTCTCGATCTCACTTGCTTTAATGGATCCCTCAACCAGCTGTTTTTCGAGCTGGAACCGCAGCATCACATGCAAAGGGTAGGTGACATCGTCGGCTTCGACTCGGATAAAGGAGGGTGAGATTTTGTGTATGGCAAAGTAAAAATTTTCTAAAGAGACGGCCCCTAACTGAGATGGAAATGTTTTTTTTAGCTTAGGGAAATAGTGCTTCCAAAACGGTAGGCTTTTACCAATAAATACCTCAAGAAATCGCGACTGGCTCTCATGAATCCCAAGAGAGACCGACTCTCCTAGGGGCGAGCCGTAGTGCTCCTTCGGAAGCCCCATTTCATAAAAGGCGTGTCCACACTCGTGTAAAATGGAGAAAATATTGGCCATCGGGTCTTTGATATCGATGCGCGTGGTGATGCGGCAGTCGGTCGGGTGTGAAGATGAGGAAAATGGGTGGGTAGAGAAATCCAGTCGTCCAAAATTGCGATCAAAGCCAATAGTGTCTAGGAGGTTTTCACCGAACGCGGCTTGTTTATTTTTGGAGTAACTTTTATTTAAAAAACTGTCGTCCAATGGCTTAGAGTTTTTTAAAAGCTGTTTTGACTTTTGGATGATAGGAGTGAAAATCAGGTCGCACTCTTTTGTGGTCATTTCGGGCTCAAATTCATCAAGGAGCGCATCATATGGATGCTCTTTATACCCAATACGATCGGCTTTTTCACGGCACATTTCTATGATTTTTTCTAGGTAAGGGTAGAAAAGCGAGAATGTATTTGTTTTTCGCGCCTCTTGCCAGACATGGACTGCCTCAGAAGTGAGTGCGGCAAATTTAGCGACAAATGATGTCGGAAGCGCGCGTGCAATGAGAAAGTCGCGTCGCAGGCGCTGTAATGAGGTTTTTTTGGCTTGCGTGAGCGTGCTGTCTGCGATCTCTCCTGTCTCAATATCAATCAGCGAGGAAAGAGCGTGTGTGAATTGAGACCCTGTTTTTTTTTGATGGATCAAAGTGGCAAGCTGCTTCAACTGCTCCGCGCGCATTTGACTTGCGCCCTTGGGCATGTAAGTCTCTTCATCCCACCCTAGGTGTTCAGAGATTCCTTCAAGAATTCGGCGCTCTTTGCAAAGGGTGTATAGTTCATCATATAAAGACATATCGAGTGGATTTTGTCTTAAAACTGTAAAAAAAGCAAGTTTGAGGTTTTAATAGTTAGTTGTTTTTAAAAAACAAATATATGTTATAATTAAAATTAAAGGTTTTATTGGTAGTAACATGGATAAACCGAGCGATATAATTAATATTCTTTTCTCTGATTTAATTGATGAAATGGCGAAAGAGTTGGTTGAAAGAGAAAAAGTGAAAGGTTCTGAGGTTTCATCAATTGACCAGAAAAGGGAAGTGCTGATTTCTCAAATCGAAGGATCGTTTGAACAAAAGATCGGACTTCTTTGGAAGGGGATGACGATTGCGGTCGCCTCTCTTGATGATTTGAATAAAAAGGAGTTGATTGAAGGGGCGGATCGAATGGTTGAGTTACTGAAAAAAATCGAATCTATTGATATTCAAAACACGATGCATGAGCAGCTTGGAATCTCGGAAAAGACAATCAATGCGATTTATCGTATCGGCTATCAATTATACTCAGAGGGTTCGATCTTGGAAGCCAGGGCTGTTCTTTCTCTTGTGACTTTCCTTTACCCTGCTTTAAATGATTTTTGGTTTTTACTTGGTCTTTGCGAGCATAGACTAGGGAACTATGAAGAAGCGTTGCTCAGTTACGGAATGTGTATCGGGTGTGCACCGGAGGATCCAAGAGGGTATTTTTGGACTGTCAAGGCAGCTTACCACATGAAAAATGAGGCGCTTATGGGAGAGGTGCTTGAGATGCTTCGGATGGTGATTGAACATTCAGATCAAGAGCAAAAGTGGGCAGAGCGGTATGTAGCGCTAAAGAAGGAGGTGTCGTAATGAGCAGTATAAACCGCGGAGACGGCGTGGAGCCTCCACAGTATGACCCAGTACAAGATATAAAATTATCAGTAGAGGAAGGGGAGTTTAGCCGAGAAGAAGTAGAGCTGTCAATGGAAGACATCACTCCGCCAGAATCTATTTCATTTGCAAAAAAAGCAGCCAAAGCCGGAAGTAAATTCCTTGGTACTGCTTTAGCGGTTGCAGGATTTACCATAGGGGGGCTTGGTCTTCTGATCGGAGCGACGATTACAGCCGCAGTTTTTACCGTTGATTCTATCTTTATGATTGTAGTCTTTCACCAGGGAGTCGGAAGCGGTAACCCATTTTTAGTGGGAGGACGATTGTTTTCCGGGATTGGGTATCATGCAGGGCGCGCCACTGCCCTAATGTTTGGAGCGATTGGCGCTAAAATGCAAGAGGCTGGGGGAAATCTGCAAACAGCCAAGGGAGGCAGTAAGTCAAAATGGTTGGATTCTAACCCATTTATCCAGTTAAACAGACTCGAAAAGTATGCAGACCAAATTTTAAGAATTCCGAGTATGAGTATTCTTTTTTTAGACTCAAAGAAGGTGGATACATCTGAAAAAGACCCGTATAAGGAAGAAGGCGAAAGTTCTTCAGCGCCGGACTATAGCATGGAGGTTCGCAGGAGTGGGGCGAATTTAAAATTCAAGGTGCAGGATGAGGAGGAAGACTCCGTGGAGATGAAAGTGTTTGATAAAGAGCTAGATAAAGAAGAAGACAGCCCTTTAACACCGGACTATAGCGCAGAAGACCGAAAGGGTGCGGCGGATTTAAATTCCGATGAGTGGGAAGAGAAGAAAGACTCTTCATAGATGAAAATGCGTTTGATTCTAGGTCCGAGGCATGTGATAATCTCGTGGGGAATCGATCCGACGCTTTTTGCGAAACACTCAAGGGACTGGCTGTTTCCGTGTTCGTCTTTCCCAAAAATTAAAACCGGATCGTCAAGCTGCGCTTCGGGAATGCATGTGATATCTACGAGCATGTAATCCATGCAGATTTTTCCCACCATTGGCGCCTGTTTTCCTCGGATGACAACACTTGCTTTTCCACTGAAAGAGCGAAGCATTCCATCAAAATATCCGAGAGGAATCACAGCTAAGCGACTCTCTTGATTCACTATATGACTGCACCCATAGCTGACGGCCTCTCCTTTCTTCGCAAAGTTAATCCCAACAATTCTTGAGGTAAGTGAAAGTGCCGGTTGCAGGTCAATCGCACTTTGCCAAAAGGAGGGAAGTCCAAATAGCGCAAGGCCGATTCTGACCATATTATATTGGGGAAAATTGAAGCGAAGCAGCGCTGAGGAGTTGGCAGCGTGCTTAAATGGAATCACGATACCTGTCTTCTCAATTGCTTCAATCACATCGTCAAACTGCTTGACTTGAGAAAGCGTTAAAGAGTCGAAGTTTGGATCGTCAGCCGAAGGAAAGTGAGTCATGATCCCTCTCAAGATAAGCCCTTTTTTTTGAATCTCTCTTGCAAGAGTGAGCGCCTCTTCTGCTCTGCAGCCAAATCGCTTCATCCCGGTGTCCACATGCAAGTGTACTTTTACATTCTCAAGCGCTTGGATCATGGAAAGATCGCTGACTCCTACCTGAAGATCCCACTTGGAGCATAATTTCGCTTCGCTGGCAGTTGCATTGAGGACAAAAATGTCTTGCACAATGCCCGCCCGTCTTAAATTGATTGCTTCATCAACGTGAGAAACCCCAATGAGATTGATCCCGCAGCTCTGCAGATGGTAAGAGAGTCTGTTTGCGTCTGTTCCATAGGCAAACGCTTTGACAATTGCCATTATTTGTGTTGCCTCTGGAAGAGACTCTTGGACTTTACGAACATTTGCCGAAATAGTGGCTAAATTAACGCTTAAGAGATTGGTTGGCAAAGTCTCTTGAATGGCATCAAGAGGGATTTTTTTCTTACCTTTAATTAAAACCGCATCCTTTTCTCCGGCTCTTCTTTGTATCTCTTTCAGTGCGGAAGAAAAGTCCTGACATATTGTATGCGGCGTTTTGAGATGAACTGTTTGGTCATACACCGCCACATAATCTAAATTTGCTTGGTCGATGATCTTCTCAATTGTTTTTGTCTCCGTTTGATCCCTTACTCCTCCAAAAAGAAACAGCCGCTTTTTTC
>SLOH01000055.1 GCA_007132595.1 Waddliaceae bacterium
AAGCGAGTGGTTGATATGGCCTCCTCCGTTGAATTTAATCGCGGATTGCAACTGCACTTGTTTTGCGAGGTCTTGAGATGCGATTGCCGTTTCTAGCTGTTCAAGAGCGTCGTTGAGTTTACTGACATAAGTCTTGTGGTGTTTATTGTAGTGAAGATCCATGATCTCACCGCTGATGACAGGCTCAAGAGCATTTAAGTCATATTTGAGCTTAGGTAGCTCGAATTTTTGCTTTAACTCTACCATTTTAAAACCTCCGATTTTGTTTTAGTTCGTCGTATTCACGTACATAAATGATTGTCTATTCACAAGGAGATTCTCTCAAGTGAATGAATTTCAAGATGGACTATTTTCTATCTTAGCATGGCCATGCATTTTTTTTCAGTTACAGGCCCGATTGCACTCCATTTAACAGAAGTTGGGAGCGTGCCAAAGAAATGGACAAAGCTATCGACACAAGAGGAACTTGTGAAAATGACTTCGTCAAACTCTTTTATATTCAAGTTTTCAGGCGGAGGATAAACCTTGGTGTCATACAGAATGCACTCCGACAGAGTTCCGCCCTCTTTTTCAAAGAATTCTTTCAGCACATCTCGAGATAGAGCGGAGTGCGGCCAGAAACAGTGGCGCTCTTTTGGAGGAATTTCCTTTAATAACGAGATCATCCCCTCTAAAGTTGACTCTTTTGCAATTCGAGAGACTTTTCCGCCTCTTTCTTCGACTCGTTTTGCCGTGGCACTTCCAATCGCAAGGATTTTCGTATCGGGGCAAGGCGTTGCTTGATCAAAAAAAAGATCGACTGCAACTTTACTTGTAAAAAGTAAAAACGGAGCCGATGAGTGAAGATGAGCGCCTGCTTGCGGTATGATTTGAATCATCGGATAGTGGAAAATATTTTTCTCAAGCGTCTCTTCCGGCTTTGTCAGACCAATAGAGAGAGCTTTTTTTCGGATATCTAACTTTGAGAATATAGATTTTAAAGAGCTTTCTCCTTTTCTTCCGAGAATGGCAAGCTGTCCTTGGTATGGAGTTGTTTCACCTGGAAGCTTGAGGCGTTTGTAGTGGCTCAAATTCAGGCGGATAAGCGCGGCTTCGGCAACGACGACACCGTCGACCTCGCTTTTTTCAAGAAGCGCAAGCCTCTCTTCAATTGTTCCTCTAAGATCGATAAAGCGTGCCGATGGAAAGAGCTGTCTAGTTTGCTCCTCTCTTCTGATTGAGGAGGTGGCAATCAATGGCCGGTCGGGTAGTGTTTTTTTAAATACAAGCGAGTCGCTGCTGTCAACGCCCTTGGTTAAAGCGAAAATTGCAAGTCCTTTCGGAAGCGGATCGGGAAGATCTTTTGCTGAGTGGATGCAAATATCGCATTTCTTATCTAAAAGCCATTGATCGAGTTCGCGAGTAAAGAAGTCAGTCTTTTCCATCTCTCGAAGTGAAGTCGATCGATCCAAATCCCCGGTCGTTTTTATGTAGTGTTTGACAAAAGTAATTTCCGGCATCAAAGATTCAATCTCTTTGACCTGGGCTCTTGATAGTGGGGAGCTTCTCGCAGCTATTTTTATTTCAGGCATTGGTTCACGGCCTCTTCTACATGTCTAACTTCGATCACTTCAATATTTTTCGGTGGATTTTTTAGATTGTTTTGAGGGATTAAACAGCACTCAAATCCGAGTGAAGCAGCCTCTTTGAGCCTTCCTTCGATGCGCGTCACGCAGCGAATTTCGCCTCCAAGACCCACCTCTCCTATCACGACAGTATTTTTCTTAATCTGGCGATTTTGCATAGAGGAGGCAATCGCAAGAAGAACCCCAAGATCAATCCCCGGTTCGGTAATTTTTAGCCCCCCTGCTAAGGAGACAAAGACATCATTTTTATGCAGGGGGAACCGCATGCGTTTTTCTAAAACAGCAAGGAGTAGGGCAAGTCTGTTTTGATCAAGCCCGGCAGAGCGTCTAGAAGGGGTGGGGAAAAAGGTCGGGGTGACAAGTGCTTGCACCTCAATTAGAATCGGCCTTGACCCTTCCAGTGTTGGAATCACAGAAGATCCCGGTTGATTTAAGTCGCGCCCTTCAAGAAACACTTTCGAGGGGTTTTTGACCTCCTCAAGTCCTGAGGCAATCATTTGAAAAAGAGCGATCTCATCAGTGGGCCCAAATCTGTTCTTCACCCCTCTGATGATACGCAAGTGGCTTTGCTTTTCTCCTTCAAAATACAAAACGGTATCGACAAGGTGCTCAAGAACTTTCGGTCCGGCAATCTCACCGCCCTTTGTGACATGGCCCACTAAAAAAGTTGTGATGCATTTTCCTTTGGATAGGTGCATCAGTTCCGCAGTACACTCTCTTACCTGTGTGACTGAGCCGGCAGAAGATCCGATGTGTGGTTTGTAGATGATTTGGATGGAGTCGATAATGAGAATCGAGGGGTTAATCGCCTCTACATGCTGCTTAATTACGTCAAGATTCGTTTCACTCAACAAGAAGAGCTGCTCGCTCTTAACGTTAAGCCTTTGGGCTCTTGATGAGGTTTGTTCGATCGATTCCTCTCCACATACATAAAGGACGAGCTGCTCTTTTGCAAAAGATTTTGCCAGCTGAAGCATCAGAGTAGATTTTCCGATTCCAGGATGGCCACCGATCAGCGATAAAGACCCCACTTGAATGCCGCCGCCAAAAAGCCGATTGATCTCGCTCATATCGGTATGGATGCGTTTTGATTCTACCTGTTTAATCTCATGCAGACGGACCGGTTTACTGCTTTTTTCCGAGTCATAGCGAGGCTTTGCTGTGGATTCAATCTCTTCTTCAAAAGAGTTCCATTCAAAACAAAGTGGGCACTGCCCAAGCCACTTCATTTGCTTGTGCCCGCACTCTTTGCAGTACCAGACGCTTTTTGATTTTATTGCTTTTGCCATGGGAGTTTTGAAAGTGCGTCTTCTGCCGCTTGTTGTTGTGCGATTTTTTTTGATGTTCCTTTTCCGATTCCAAGCTCTTCATCATTAATAATGACTGAGATGGTGAATGACTTTTGATGATCCGGTCCGCTTTCGCTCATCACTTTGTATAGTGGCGGTTTTTGAAATTTTTTCTGGCAGTAGTCTTGCAAAAGTGCTTTCCAATTGTGAATCGGTGTTCTGACGATGTCGGCAATCATTTTGGAAAAATTTCCGAAAAGAAACGACCTTGCAGCCTCAATTCCATCGTCTAAATAGATGGCCCCGATAATCGCCTCGAAAAGATCGGATAAAATGGAATCTCGTCCGCGGCCATTATTCAGTCGCTCTCCTTTGCCAAGAAGAAGGTACTTTTCCACATCAAGCTTTTGAATATACGTCACACATGAGGACGCCTCTACAAGACGCGAGCGCAGAAACGAAAGCTCCCCCTCAGGAGTTTGAGGAAAGTTACGATAGAGATGTTCTGATACAAGTAAACCAAAAATTGCATCTCCAAGAAACTCTAGACGCTCATTATGCTCATTGACTAAGCGGTTTTCGTTTACAAAAGAGCGATGCGTAAATGCAAGAAGCAAAAGATTCTTATCTTTAAAGCGATAACCGATTGCATTTTCAATTTCACCTGTATGTTCGAGCAGTTCTTTTGGGCTGTACATTCTCTCAAATTCTGTTAATCGCGTCCACGCCTTGAAGCTCATTCCACTTGGAGAAAGACTTTTTCAGACGTTCCAATAGTATTTAAGGATAAATTAACCGATTTCTTAATAATCTTCTACTTGATTTTTTGTCGATTGATCGCTTATTCTATTATTCTTACGCAGGGCCGCGCGCCTGCACCAAAACCACAAACTCTTTTTTATGAAATTCGCTATTGCCCCCGAACATCGACGATTTTTTGAGCAGAATGGAGCTATTGAATTAGAAGAGCTCCTTCCATCCGACAAACTCGAGACTCTTAGGTCAGAAACAGCCTCTATCGATCCTGTGAATGGGCGAGACCTTTGGAGGAAAAATCAAAACGCACGCTCGATTGTGACCTCGCGCGCCTTTGCAGAACTCATATGGCAATTTTGTGATTTTCGTCCTGTGCTTCTCGGGTTTGATCAAGTCTTTGGGCCATCAATAGACTTGAATTGTCAAACTTTTTTACAAAATGCCCATTCTCTTGAAGAGTTTTGTCACCTTCAAGGAGTTAAGGCGTCTCTTTTACTCTGTCTGTGGGGTGAAGATTCCCTCGATTCGACATTTAATGGACTTCCTTCGAAGCCAGGTGCGGGGGTGGTTTATGATCGCGAGTTTCGCATACCATTTCCTCTGATGAAAAAGGGAAGATATTTGATGATCGTCTATGTGCACGACAAAGTAGTTGTGACTCGTAACCCGGTAGATTTTCTTTCGACGGCCTCTTTTTCCGACGTCGGCTATAATTACGGTGACCGCTTAAATCACAAAATAAATCCCATACTAGTGAAGTAGATCGGGAAGTTCTGAATTAGCAACTTTCTAGTGTTTTAAGGATTTTATTTAAGTTCCGCATTCGGTTAATGCAGCATATTTGCCTTGCAAACTCTTCACTATTTAACAGGCTTTTACGTGTGGAAGTGTATTTTTGAAGGAGCGCTTTTGCGTAACCGGTAATTGTGACAAAAGGTGTCTCTTTTGGTAGTTGTAACTCCTCACATTCATTTTCATCTAAGTAATAAATAATCTCTTTGCTAGCCCCGCACTCAATCAGCGATCTGATACTGGATGGGTTGCAAGACTTGACTGCGAGTAAAAGCGGAGTTTGACCTTGACTATTTTTTTTGTTGATTCCTTTGCATTGATGATTTTTTAAAAAAGCCCAAACGGCTTTGCTCGGCGATATTTTTGCCGAGAGATGCCATAAATTTTCTTGGGAATTTGATTCATAGTCGAGATGCTCATTTAGGAGTGACAAATGTTCTTCTTCGATCAGCCTAATCACTTCAGTTTCTTCTCTGTCTTTGAAAATCACGACAGACGAGGTGAAGGCGATACAAAATAACGAACACTTTAAATAAAGCTTCGTGTCCGGGTGCGAATACGTTCTAAATTTATACGTCGAAACATTCCTATGGGGAGAGTAGGGGCGGAGTGGAAGGGGCTTTGGCCGCAACATGACGGTTTTTGGAGAGGAAACAATTAGCGGAGAATAGCGAAAAAGACGTGTACAGTGGATAGACATATGCTGTTTTAAATTTTTTTTAACGATAGTGAACGAATCTTGAGTAAATTTCAAGAAACGAATTTTTAACTAGGACGCAGTCTTTATGGAACCCCTGATAAACTCAGGTTTATTAAATTTAGACTGAATTTTTTTTGAAATTTGAAAAAACAATCGAACTTAACTACTTGATAGTTAAGTGAGTGCGTTTTTATCGAATTTAGGGAAAAAGGCACTAAATTTAAAATGCTGAGTTTATCAGGGGTTTCTTATGTAATGGAGCCATTTGGTGTAGGCCAGATCCAGCGTATAGTATAGGCTCATTCCAAGCTGCAATCCGCCCTGCAGGAGAGTGTTCGGGTACATTCGACAAATAAGCATGGCCAAGTATCCGATCGCTCGTTTGATTAATGCTCGAGATTTAATGTCTTGAGTACTCTCAAGCGCTTGCTTGATTTTTTCCCAAGAGGGATCGTTTAAGTTGTTTAAAGTCCAGGTGTCGATTTGGCGAACAACTCGACATCCCAGTCCATCATTTATCGACGGTTTGTGATTAATTGCGCGTATGACCTGCCGGGTGACATCATCAATCTTGCTTTCCTCTATTTTATTGATTTTTCCGATAAGGGACTTGGTTTCAATATAATCATAAATATCAAAGAAGATTGTCACGGCAAGCGAGGCGATCCCAATCGGAATCATCAACTGGTAGAGCGCCGTTGCAATAGCAAAAGATCCTGCTAAAGAGGCAAAAGAGGCAACCGTTCCGGCTAAAATAAGAAAAGTATCTGCGACTTTTGCAACAACTTTAAGAGTGGTGAGTAACATTGCCTTTTTGTCATTGACGCAGATGCTGTGGTTGACATCGTGGAGATGCTTTGAAAGGTCTTGCAAGGTCAGATTGACACTAAGAGGGACATACGAGTGGAGGCTTAAAATGCATTTGGAGGCGTGGCCAACATAATCGGGTATCTGTTTAAAGAGTCGACTTAAAAAAATCAGCGCGTTCCAGGTGGTATAACTAACGCTTTGGATCAGGTCGGTATTTTGACTGATCACAGTAAGGACACGGTTACAATAATCGGAAGATTGACAGTTTGAACCAGAAGGATAGTGGACAATAGAAGATTCTGCTTTAATCGACATGTTCATATTTGATATACTCCCGCACTTATGAAATGGACGATCATTGATTCAGGTAGATCGACTGCAACTGAAAACATGGCACAAGATTATGGGCTTTTACAGCAGTTGTCGTCAATGACAGAGCCGATTCTTCGGCTTTATGAGTGGGAAAAGCCCATAATCTTGTGCCATGTTTTCAGTTGCAGTCGATCTACCTGAAAACATGGCACAAGATTATGGG
>SLOH01000090.1 GCA_007132595.1 Waddliaceae bacterium
GCCTTTCATTAAAAGAGGTGGAAAATTCAACTTCGATACGCCTCAATTACCTTCAAGCGATTGAAGAAGGTGACGTTCGAAAGATGATTTCCTCTGTTTACGCTCAAGGTTTTATTAAACAATATGCAAGCTATCTTGGAGAAGATATTGAGAAGACCATTCAGTCACGTCCCGACCTTTTCAAGTCAGCACCGAACCAAGATTTCTATTATGGAATTGGCACTCTTGAGACGCGTGGCTCTCCGACAGGAGGTGTCAAATGGCTTCCGAATTCCATCTGGGTCGCCGCAACGGCCATTATGTTTGCAGCCGCCTGGTTTTTAGCAAAATTTTTAGACGTCATTTAAAAAATGCTGAAAAGCTATTTTTTCGGGCTCTGTATGGGGCTTGCCGACCTGGTCCCCGGAGTTTCAGGCGGGACTGTTGCCTTTGTCATGGGATTTTATGACGATTTTATTCGCTCTGTTTGCTCTTTTAATCTCTCTTCATTGGGCGCTTTGATTCGGGGCGAGTGGAAACAATTTTTAAACCAAGTGAATGCACAGTTTCTCATTCCCCTTGGACTTGGAATGATGACCTCCATTTTGGTATTCGCGCGAGCAATTCACTATCTGCTCAATCACCAGGAATCAAGAACGCTTCTATTTGCTCTTTTTTTGGGGTTAATTCTTGGGTCTGCCTACCTATTATCAGGACTGATTCTCTGGAGAAAGAAACATATTCTGCCCTTTTTTCTTGGAGCCTTATTGGCTCTTTTTTTCACCTCTGGGAGCATGCCATCACAGGTATCTGAAAGGGGGTATTCTGTCACGATCACTGAACAGATGGCAAGTGTGATCCCAAGCGAGGTTATCATTGAGAATTATGATCAAAGTAGTCGCACACTCAATCAACTTACATGGGAAGAAAAGGCTGTTATGGAGGGAAGAACTGCGCTTGGATCCACTTTTTTTAATAAACGGTTGATTGTGTGCAGCGCTTTTGCTGCCGGTGCAATGCTGCTTCCTGGAATCTCGGGCAGTTATCTCTTGACTGTACTTGGGGCTTATCCTGTCGTTATTGCGGCAGTTGCGCATTTTTCGTTAGATATTCTTTTTAATGTGATGATCGGGATTCTCTTAGGGATGTGCATTTTTTCACGTTTAATCTCTTTCCTGCTGCGTCGCTGGGAAGGAGCGACATTTGCTGCATTAATCGGGATGATGCTAGGGGCGCTTCGATCGGTCTGGCCCTTTTGGGTCTACTCCTATCAAGTCAACCCTTTGAAATTACATCAAGGGCTTCTCTTAAAAGGGGTGGATCCGGTTATCCCATCTTTTAGCCTTCTTTCGACCTGGCTGAGCATTGGGTTGATTGTTGTCGGATTTTTTGTGGTCATCGGATTAAATAGAAAAGCGGTCGCTACTGCTTAAGGAGAGTCTGATTAATAAAACCACTGTATGATTCAGACTCTTTTTAACTAATGACCCGATCGATAAAAAGCTTGATTCCGTCAATAAAACGCTGTGTCGCAAGCAGCACTAGCACCATTCCTATGAGCTTCTCGATTCCGAGAACCCCGTTATTTCCGATCAGCCGATGAATTCTTCTAGAGGAGATCGTCACAATCAAAGCTAAAGTCCAAGAGATAAGCACAGCGCCTAGCATGACAAGATTATTGTGCTGTAGCTTAGAGTAAAGCATCGTTGTGGCGAGGAGAGCCGGGCCTGCTATTAAAGGTATCGCTAGGGGAGTGATGTACGGCTCTTCTTCTGGAACCCTGAGTCTAAGACTGTTTAAAGAGGGGAAGAGGATTTGTACAGAAGCTAAGAAGAGAATCATACCTGCAGAAATAGAAACGGTGATATCGTTAACCTCGAGAAAATTAAAGAGCACTTCTCCAAGAAGAGCAAAGAAAAGAATAAACCCAAGAGCAATTAGCATCTCTCTGAAGATCACCCAATTTTGTCTTTTTGGGTCGACGGCGCGCATCATTTTGTTGATCGGCGCAATGTTGCCAAACGGATCCATAATGAGAAAAAGAACCAAGGTAATGGTAAATAGTGACATCTCGTTTAGACTCCCACAGTGTTGTATTCATTGATTAAGAGGGTGATTCCCTTTTGGATTAGGTTAATCGCAAGCATCCATAGAACAAGGCCCATTAACTGCTCAAGTGCGACCATTCCTCTATCCTTTAAGATCTTTTGCAAATAGGGCGAGGCAATTAAGACAAGAGTCACCATTGCGAAGCTTAGGAGTATGCCGATGGTTAATGAAAGCTGGTTCTCCACAGTATTCGAATAGAGCATAATAATAGTCAAAACTCCCGGGCCAGAGATGAGGGGCGTTGCGATAGGGACAAACACCGGTTCTTTGGTCAGGTGAGTGCTCTTCGCCTCTTTTGATGTGGGGAAAATCATATTCACAGCAATAATGATCATGAGAAGACCGCCGCAAATAGAGACAGAGTATTCCCTAATCCCCAAAGTTCCGAGAAATACCTCTCCAAACATTTGGAAAAAAAGAGCGAGTACAAGGGCAAAGACCGACTCGCGCATCATAATCCGCTTTTGCCGCTCAAAAGAAAAGTCGCGAATCAGCGCAACGATTGCCGGTGAGTTGCCCAGTGGATTCGCAATCAAAAATAGTGAAAAAGCGATAGAAAGTATTGACATCTACCTAATCCTAGGATAAAAAACTTATTTATTTTATTCTGCAGACAACTATAAAATCAAGGAGATAAGTGCATCAGTTAAGGTTGAATTCTCATTCTCCTTCAAAAAAACTGCTATGGCTGACTGATCTCCATCTTGATGCCGCCGCCCCTGACCTTATTCCCTCCTTTTTTCAAATGCTTGAAAGAGCGCAGCCGGATATTCTCTTAATCGGAGGAGATACGTGTAACGGCTCATCTTCAATGAATGTGATCGAGTGTCTGCAGTCTAAGTTAAACATCCCCGTTTACTTTGTTTTTGGCAACCACGATTATTATGGCCATTCGATCAAGAAAATGCGAAAGGAAGCAAGAAAACGTTTTTCTAATTCATCTAATATCAAATACTTGACATTTGAAAAGCCGATTCCATTGACAGAGGAGACCGCATTGATCGGTCATGACGGATGGGCAGACGGACAAGCCGGAAACTTTTTACAATCAGATATTTATCTCAATGACTATCTGCATATTGAAGAATTAAAAGACTGTTCGAAAAAAAAGAGGTTAAAAACACTGCAATCCCTTGGGGCTGAAGCGGCTGAAAAGCTGGAGTCAGATCTTTCGGTTACTCTTGAAAAATTTCGAAACACGATTTTACTCACTCATCCGCCTCCTTTTCAAGAAGTGTGCTGTTATAAAGGGTGCGTGTGCGATGATAATTGGGCCCCGCACTTCGTGGCCAATCAGGTCGGTGAAATGTTAAAAGCGACGATGCAAAAGCATCCTGAATCTAATTTGATCGTTCTTTGTGGACACGCGCACTACGGCGTAGACGTGCAATTAATGCCGAATTTACGGGCGGTCTGCGGCCACAGCGATCTTGCAATCCCAACCATCCAAGGAGAGGTACTTATATAATGTCTGTTTGTTTAAAAACACTTGAATATCAGTCGCAAGAACAGCCCCTAATTGAAGGGGAAGAGAGAGAAGACAAAGAAGTCTCAAGCGCCATGGTACGTCTTTTTAAAAGCCGCGTCTTTTGGACAAGCGCCGTCGGTATTGGAAGCGCATGTGTCTCTTTTCCGGTACTTGGAGTTGTGGGAGTCTACGTTATCTACGATCGTAAGGAAATGTTTTCTGAAGCATCGCAATATTACAACGTCGCGATGTATCGATTCGGAATGCACGGAGATTGGGGGAACCAGGTCTATACCCACCCCAACGGAGCTGAGTTATGGGTAGGCGCTGTTCCCGCAGCGAATTGTGGTCACGATAAATTGTTAATTGAAAGAGGAGTCACCTCTGTTTTGTCGGTGATGAATCGGTTCGAGCTGGAAAATACGGTGGCGATCTGTCCTGTGAAAGGGGAGAGTTGGGTAGAAAAGGGAGTAGAGCACATGTTAGTGGAGACTGACGACATGAAAGGCCTTGGACAAGAGCAGTTCGACCAAGCGCTTTGCTTTGTTAAGCGCAGTCTTGAGTCCGGACGCTCTCTCTACGTTCACTGCAAAGCGGGTAAGGGGCGCTCTGTCTCCGTTGTGCTTGCGTATTTAGTCTTATATGCCCGCGCCGGTAACTTAGAGCACTGCATCGAGTTTTTGAAGGCGATCAGGCCGCAAATTAATTTTAATTCCGGGCAAAAATCTGCAATTGAAGAGTATATCAAAGACTTTAAGCAGGAGCGTGTCGAAGCGATTGATGTAGAGCCGCTAATGACAAAAAAAGCCGCACACTTTCAACAAAAACAACTTTAAAGTCTATGGCTATTTTGAGTTAAGCGATCAATTGCGGTCTGGATATTGTCAGGCTTGGTAAAAGCAGAAAAGCGGACAAAACCTTCGCCATTTTCGCCAAAACCGCTTCCGGGTGTAGTAATCAGGTGACACTTCTCCATTAGAAGATCAAATATTTCCCACGATTTTTTCCCCTCAAACTTCACCCAGATATATGGGGCGTTGCTTCCCCCAAATGCCTGGTATCCCAAAGAAGAAATTGCCGTTTTTAGTTTGCGGGCATTATCCATGTAGAGGTTAATTGGGAATATTGACTCTTCTAGTACAGCCACCCCTCCAAGCTGAGCGAGGTTGGACGGACCGTTAAAGAAAGTCGAAGCAATGCGCTCCCATGATTTTTTAACCGAGCGGCCATCTTCAAACGTAAGGTCACTTGGGATGACTGTCCACCCTAAACGAATCCCGGTAAATCCGGCCATTTTTGAAAATGAACCAACCTCAATCGCTACCTCTTTTGCGCCATCAATCTCGTAGATGCTTTTGGGAATATCTGGATCTTGGATATAGGCCGCATAGGCAGCATCGACAATGAGAAGAATTTGATTCTTTTGACAAAACCGCACAAGTGTTTCCAGCTGCTCTCTTGTCGCAGCCTGCCCTGTTGGATTGTTCGGTGTGCAAAAAATAATCACATCGGCATCTTTGGCAAGGGCGAGATCGGGAAAGAAATCATTTTCCGGTCTGCAAGGAAGGTAGATCAGGGATTTTCCGGTCATCACACTCGTATCGACATATACAGGGTAGGCGGGATCTTGGATTGCCACTTTAGCTCCGGCAGGTATCAGAAACTGTAGGCGCCCAAGGTCGCTTTTTGCGCCATCAGAGAGGATAATCTCATCTGCTGCAACTAAGTTGCCATAGATCTTTTCAGAGATTTTTTTTCTTAAGGCTTCGATTCCAAACGCAGGCCCATATCCTGTATACCCCTCTTTTGTTCCAAGAGCCAAAGCGCCTTCCCTCAGCTTTTCAGCGACGAAGGGGGTCAGCGGCTCAGTTGTATCGCCGATTCCTAAACTGATTAAAGCAGCCCCGGGATTGTTCTTTAAAAAGAGCTCTTTCTTTCTTGTAATTTCAGGGAATAAATAACTGTCCTGGACAAGGTGTAAGAAGGGGTTGCTTTTCATTTTCCTCTAAAAAGTATGATCGTATCGGAAAAACTGTATCAGATTTAATCGTATAGGGCAAATACCCATGGGCTACGGGGCCCAGATCGTCTTCCAAAGCGCATCCATCTTCCCTTTTTGCTCCTCTGTTAGGTCGTGGAAAATACAGAAACAGTCGCGATTTTTTGTAAACGCGGAGTAGGTCCAGTTTGCCGAGCCGTTAATTAAAGTATCGCCATCGATATAGCAAAATTTATAATGGTGAAGGTGACTTCCCGCGCTTGCTCGCGTGCATACGCCCCTACTTTCAAGCAGTCTCATGATTTTTGCGCTTGTCGCTCTCGCTGAGTTGCTATCGATGACAACCTGCACATCGACACCTCTTGCGTGCGCCTTTGTCACCGCGAGTGCAAGATCTTCTCTTGTCCACGTAAACATCGCAATCCGAATGGTTTTTTTTGCCGATTCGATCATCTCTATAATGGAGTGCACAGCGTGGTTATCTTCGGGCAGATGGCAGAGCGTTATTTTTTGACCACCAACGCCAAGCTGCGCCTTTGCCTCTGCAGCTGTTTGATCACAGATGCTCTTACCTCTTGCGTGGATCTTTTTCGCAAACTCTTCGCTATAACAGCTATGAACCAGATTGCCCTGCGTGTTTAGGCCATCGGTTGTCATGTTAGCAGAGCCAAGCAAAACGTATCTTTGATCAATGACAAGCGTCTTTTGGTGCATAATCCCTTTTCCCTTGATTGCGCGCGTCTCCACCTGCGGGCCCAGTTTTTGGCTGACCCCGTCAGACGCTTTTGCATCGCAAATTACTGTGACCTCAACTCCGTTTTCTGCCTTCTTACGCAGACTAGAGATCACTTTCGGGTCCTTTAATGAGTAGATTAAAAGAACGATAGATTCTTTCGCCGATTCGATTGCAGTGACATGATA
>SLOH01000153.1 GCA_007132595.1 Waddliaceae bacterium
CCCATTTGACACATGGCTGACCTTGCGCGGAATCAAAACACTTGCTCTGAGGATGGAGCAGCATCAAAAAAATGCGCATGCGCTTGCGCAGTTTTTAAGTGCTCATCCCAAAGTCAAACGGGTTTACTATCCCGAGGGAGCAATCAAGGAAAAACAGATGACCGGTATTAGCGGAATGATTTCAGTTGAGTTTAACCTTAGCCTTGAGGAGACAAAAGCGCTCATCTCTTCATTTAAAGTCTTTACACTTGCCGAGTCACTTGGCGGCGTCGAATCTCTTGTCAATCATCCGGCCATTATGACCCACGCCTCGATTCCACCCGAAGAGCGCATGAAGACAGGAATCACAGACAGCCTTGTCAGATTCTCTTGTGGGATTGAGGAGAGTTGCGACCTTATAGAGGATGTGCGCGCGGCCCTTGAGGATTAATATCGTCCCACTCAAGCGCTTTTGTTGCCTTTAGATCACAGCGCGCTTGACTGCTCATCACAAGATCATAGTGGAGAGGAGAGAGCCCGGTGCCCGGGCGCAAGACTCCGATATTTTCTTTGGTAAAGCTCTCGCCGGCCTTCACATCTTGCGTGACCCAAAGAGAGCGCCTGGCTTGCAGCTTTTCTTTCTCTTCACGATGTGTCGGCTCCTTTTGATACGATCCAAGTGCCTTTTCCACTTGGCGAATGCCATCGACCATCGCTTTAAATTCACGCGGGCTTAGAGAAAATTTATCATCAATTGTTGAGACGCCGTCGTCTAACATCAAATGTTTTTCGATCACACAAGCTTCAAGTGCAGCAGACCCGATTGCAACAGAAATGCCCAGGGTATGGTCTGAAAGCCCAATGGGATAGCTTGGATGTGCACGTCTCATCGTCATCATGGCGCGAAGATTCACATCTTCAAAAGGCGTTGGATATGTGCTTGTACAGTGTAAAAGGATCACTTGATCGTTACCGGCAGCCTTTACAATCTCGATTGCCGACTCGATATCACCCAGAGTCGCCATTCCGGTCGAGAGGATCACAGGCTTTTGTGTCTTTGCCATTTTGCGAAGTAGAGGAACATCGAGTAGCTCGTAGCTTCCATTTTTGTAAGCCGGAGCATCCACTGCCTCTAGCTGATCGACAGCCTCTTCATCAAAAGGGGTCGCCATAAAGAGAATCCCCTGGCTTTTGGCGTAAGCTGCAAGGTCTGGCAGCCACTGTCTGGGAAGTTCATTCGGACGATATAAATCAATTAACTTGGTATCTTGATCAACAAACACCGCTTTCTCATCCGCTCTTACGATCGTTCGCGGATCGCATGTGTCTGCAGCGATTTGACTTGCAGTAAAGAGTTGAAACTTGACAGCATCAGCTCCTGATTTGGCTGCCGCCTCAATCAGTTTTTTTGCTCTTTGAAGGTCATTTCCGTGGTTTGAGCTGGCTTCAGCGATAATAAAGCATGGATGGTTCTGTCCAATCTTTTTATCTGCAATCTGAATGACCATTAAATATCCGACCCTTCCAACTCGACAAGTTCTTCGTGGTAGTATTGACGCTCATCAAGCTCGCCTTCCTGACGGGCAATCACAACAGCAACGACAGAGTCTCCAAGAATATTCATCACAGTCGAGCCCATCTCACGGATGCGGTCAATTCCGGCAAGTAAGGCCAGCCCCTCGAGGGGAAGACCAACAGACTGAAAGACAACAGACAGCATAATAAAACCGGACCCCGGAATCCCGGCCGCTCCAACAGCGGAAAGAGTCGCTGTTAGGACAATCGTAATGAGGCTAATAAAGGAAAGTTCGATGCCGTAGGCTTGAGCAATAAAAAGCACTGAAAAAAAAAAAAAAATACCCGAACCGTTCATATTCACAGTAGAACCAAGGGGAAGAACAAAATTCGAAACATTCTTAGATACACCCAAATTTTCTTGCACGCAATGCATTGAGACCGGCAAGGAGGCTGAGCTGCTTGAAGTTGAAAATGCCATCATGATCGCATCGCCCATCCCTCGAAAGAATGGCCAAGGATGCAGTTTTGCGACAAACCAAAGGAGCGAAAGAAAAACAACAATGAGGTGTATCAGGCATGCGCCGTAATAGAGAAGCAAAAACTCGACCAGAGGAAGTAAAACTGCAGCTCCAAAAGTGCCTGAAACAGATGCCATAATGGCAAAAACCCCAACAGGAGAAAACTCCATGACAATGGATGTCAGTCGATACATCACATCAGCAAGCGACTCTAAGAGCTCTTTTAAAGGCCTTCCCTTTTCTCCGGCAAAATTAATCGATACGCCAAGAAAAAGAGCAAACACAATAATTTGCAACACATTCCCCTCAGAAAGCGACTGCATCGGATTGCTTGGGATAATGGATAGAAGAATATCTCCAATAGGAGGAGCGGATGACTCGATATCGATCAAGGCAGGTCTTGTGAGCGGAAGTCCGACTCCCGGTTTAAACAACTTAGCGATCACAAGACCAATGGTAATTGCGGCCGCAGTTGTAAAAAGATAGAGAAACAGCGTTTTCAGCCCGACGCGCCCGAGCTTTTTCGGATCATGTATACTTGTAATCCCAACTGTCATTGAAGAGAGAACCAAGAGAACAATGATCATGTTGATCAAATTTAAAAATATATCACCCACCGGCTTAAAAAGCGCAGCTTGAGGCCCCATGATAAGTCCTGTCACAAGACCAAGGGCTAAAGCGATTAGAATTTTGAGCCAGAGCTTCATCTTATATTCATCTTTTTGTTAATGGATTATTCTATCACAATGAAGAGTTTTTTGCAGATTTTGGATATTTTTCCCATCGCCAAAGAGCAGTAGACTCTCAATCCCAATCCCATTCAACCGGCTGAGGGTCTCCTATCAAAGGAGTGGATGTATACACTTTTGTCTCCGCATACGAATAATCGCAGCATGGACAGGTGAGATCTTTCACATATTTTTTCTCTCGATACTCAAAACCACCGCGGCTCTCAAAAACCTTCCGGCACTTAGGGCACCGATGATACTGAATAGAAATATCCCAGGTGTGACTCATGTTTTTCTCTTCTTTCTCTTTTCTCTTTTCTTATGCACAGTCTCGCCCCATCCATTTAAGTCGTGCATCTCACAACCGATAATTCCCTTTCCAGGCTCCACCTTCTCTTTTATAAGAGGGGCATCTTCCGGATAATCTTGATAATTTTTTGGCCACATCTCTTTGACCTCCTGTTCTAATTTATGGTACAATTTTGGCAGTCAAAAGAACAAGGGTTATATTAATGGCACAGATTAGTACGAATGAATTTAAGCCTGGCGTTAAAATTGAAATCGATAAGCAACCATATACAATTGTCTCAAACGAATTTGTGAAGCCGGGAAAAGGGCAAGCATTTAACCGTGTGCGCATCAAACAGCTTCTCACAGGACGTACAGTTGAGAAAACATTCAAGTCCGGCGACAAAGTTGACCTTGCCGATGTTATCGAAACGCAGATGCGAATGCTCTACAAAGAGAATGACGGGATTGTTTTTATGGATGAAAACACTTTTGAGCAACTGAAGATCTCAAGCGAAAATATTGGCGACACCATGCAGTGGCTAAAAGAAGATCTGCTCTATGACATTCTGATTTACAACGGGGAGGCAGTCGCTGTCGAACCCCCGACATTTATCGACCTCAAGATCGTGCAGTGTGATCCGGGAGTCAGAGGAGATACCGCTTCGGGCCGCGTCTTAAAGCCAGCTGTAACCGAGACAGGAGCGAAAATTCAAGTCCCGATCTTCATCAACGAGGGCGAAGTCATTAAAGTCGACACACGTACAGCCGAGTATGCGTCGCGCACTTAAAAAAAGAGCGGAAATGCTGCAAAAAGCGCGCGATTTCTTTTTTAAGCGCGACATTCTTGAAGTGGACTGCCCGGCACTTTCAGACTTTGGATCGACTGACGCCTATATCGATCTGATGGAAGTGACGGGCAGCGCCTCTTCCATCAAAGGATACCTCCACTCCTCGCCTGAATACCGAATGAAAGAACTACTTGCAAACGGCTCAGGCGATATCTACCAGCTCTCCCACGTCTTTCGCGATGGGGAATTCGGCCCGAAACACCGCCCGGAATTCATGATGGCCGAATGGTACCGCACAGGCTACACATTTGATGAGATGATCACTGAAACCGTTGACTTTATCCGCCTGTTTTTAGGAGATCTCTCATTTCATACGCTCACCTACGAAGAGGCGTTTAAAACATTTGCCGGCTTCGACCCTTTTGAAAACAGATACGATGACGACCGGCTCAATGAAATTCTTGGCATTGAAGTCGAACCGAACCTCGGCAAAGATGAGCTGACCGTACTCACACACTACCCGGCAACCCAATCCGCCCTAGCCAAAGTTAAGCCTCCTTGTTCCTTGCGCTTTGAGGTGTATTATCAAGGAGTCGAACTTGCCAACGGCTATAATGAATTGACAGACCTAAATGAACACCTCCTCAGATTCACCAAGGCAAATGAAAAGAGAGAGTCTCTTGGAAAACAAAAAATTTCTCCCGACCCCTCATTTTTAAACGCCCTGGAAAAGGGGCTTCCCGACTGCTGCGGGGTTGCTGTCGGCTTCGACCGCCTCTTCATGCTGCAGCAAAACGCATCTGATATCGGAGCCATTCTCGCGAGCAGCGACAAAAAACATCATAAAGTGTAATAGTTAAATTTTTAGAAACATCTGAATCCCTTTGGTTCAATTGAATTTTGACTATGCAAGCACTTTTCTTAAAAGCAGTCGCGCTTAACTATTTTTTCGCCTTCTTTTCTATCTTTTGGCAGTACGACGGGCTTTTCGGTTCAAATGGAATTTTACCGATAAAAGAATTTTTAGAAAGATTTCACAATTTTAAAATTTACACGCTATTTCATAAAGATCTGCATGACCGTACAATCAAAGCTACTGCCTTGACCGGTGCGTTGATTTCTCTACTCATCTTGGCCGGATTCCATCACCCGCTTCTCTTCCTACTTCTTTGGGCCGGACACCTCTCGTTTATAAATGTCGGACAAGACTTTTTCCCTGTTCAATGGGACTCGCTCCTTCTTGAAGTGGGATTCATTACGATCTTTTTTTCGATGCAGGCCCCTCCCCCTCTATTACTCACCCTCTCCTTATGGTTACTACTCTTTCGAGTTCTCTTCGGCTCCGGATATGGTAAATGGATGAATGGAAGCCGTGAGTGGCGCGACCTGACTGCTCTTTGCTACCACTACGAAACACAGCCCCTGCCCAACCGAGTCGCCTATTTCATGCATCAACTACCGAAGTGGGCAGGCAAGTTCTCAACTCTGATGACCTATTTTTTTGAAATTGCCGTCCCATTTCTCTTCTTTCTTCCTTATCCGTTCAGATTTTGGGGATGCATGCTGTCGATCTTTTTTCAATTACTCATTTTCATGACCGGAAACTTCGGCTTTTTTAATACCCTGACAATTGCCCTCTGTATTCCGCTATTAGATAGCACCTCTTTTGAGACCCTTCCCGACTGGTTCTACGGATTTACACTTCTTCACTATCACTCCCCAATACTCACAGCCTTTCTCTCTGCTATCGGGGTGGGACTGATTGCACTTCAGCTCCTGATGATCATCGAACTCTTCATCCCCTTGCCTTTTGCGAGTAAGTTCAAACAAAAGATCGAGCCGTTTCATATTTTAAATTTCTATGAAGTCTTCGGCCTAATGACAACTTTTCGAAATGAAGTTACGATAGAAGGCAGCAACGACAATGAGAATTGGAGGGCTTATCCATTCAGGTGGAAACCGGGTGAGTTACAGAAAGCGCCCGGCCAAGTCGCACCCTTTCACCCGCGGCTTGACTCGAAGATGTGGTTTGCCGCCTTTTTACCTGACATGCACGAAAGCAGTTGGTTCCAAAATTTGATCATCAAGCTCCTGCAGGGATCAGAGGAGGTGCTCGCACTATTTGAATCGAACCCTTTTCCTAAAGGTCCACCTAAATATATACGCGCAAGGTTAGACACCTACTCCTTTACCGATATGGACAGACTTCGAAAAACAGGAGAGTGGTGGGTAAAGAAACCGCGGGGTCTATACTGCGAAACGATGACTTTAGAAGAAAAAATCGGGCTTAAAGACCCTGCTTGATAGATACCTAGCGCTTGGCAATCTTCGGAAACTTGCGGCTGCAGAGCCGTTAACTGTTGCGAGGTTGCTGTCGGCTTCGACCGTCTCTTCATGCTGCAGAAAAACGCATCTGATATCGGAGCCATTCTCGCGAGTAGCGACAAAAAACATCATATAGTGTAATAGTTAAATTTTTAGAAACCTCTGAATCCCTTTGGTTCAATTGAATTTTGACTATGCAAGCACTTTTCTTAAAAGCAGTCGCGCTTAACTATTTTTTCGCCTTCTTCTCTCTCTTTTGGCAGTTCGACGGACTCTTCGGTTCAAATGGAATTTTACCGA
>SLOH01000015.1 GCA_007132595.1 Waddliaceae bacterium
AAACTACAGAGCTTTTTGTATTTAGTCAGATCCCTTTTGTACCTGAACACTCATCTAAAAAAATATTAGTTGTGTAAATACAACCCGTAATGGTAGATTAGATGTAATGACTCAAAAGAGTGAGTCAATTCAAACGTTAGGAGAGCTTTAATGGCTAAAAAATTATTTGTTGGAAATCTTGCACATGAACTTAATGATAACGATCTGAAAGATCTGTTCTCGCAACATGGAAGCGTTCAATCAGCGCAAGTGATTACTGATAGAGACACAGGACGATCTAAAGGATTTGGATTTGTAGAAATGGGAAATGATGACGAAGCGCAAGCAGCAATCAAGGCTCTCAATGGAACAGATGCAAGTGGACGTCCACTTACAGTAAATGAAGCTAGACCAAGAACTGAGCGTCCAGACCGTGGTGGTCGTGGCGGCGGATTCGGTGGCGGCGGCGGAAGACGCTACTAGTTTCTTTGTCCCTCGTCTCTAACATGAGACGAGGACACCCTTTCTTTAAAAAAATCTCCCTCATAACTTCAAAACCCTATTGACATTTCAAATCAGCAAGAAAAAAAACGGTTTACCAATTTTTTTCTTTGACAAAGAGACTCAAGCTTTGCCATAAGGTCCTTTATGGTTCGAATTCTCGCTCTATCTCTAGCACTTATAATGGCCGGATGTCATCCGATTAGTACAGACCCTGGGCTTGCGTTTATGGATGTACAAGAAAACGTGTGTGATCGTTCGGGAGAGCATGTGGAGTGGACCTCGCGCTATTATCACTCTTGTGAAGTTAAGGATCTAATCAACAGCATGCTCGATGATTCTCTCACATTAGATCAGGTGCTCTACATTGTTCTACTCAACAACCCAAAACTGCAAGCCATTTATGAAGAGATCGGAATTTCCCAGGCGCAGCTTGTGCAGGCAAGTTTACTTAAAAACCCGGTTCTTAGTCTTTCCCTTCGCTTTAGTAGTGGGTTTGACTACATTATTGAGTCGGGATTACTCCAAGATTTTTTAGATATTTTATTAAAGCCGGCCAAACGAAAACTTGCAAGAGCAGAGCTTGAGATTACCAAACTTAAAGTCACAGGTGAAATCCTACAGATCATTGCTCAAACCGAGATTGCCTTCCATTCCTTACGAAAAGAGATCGAGATTTTATCTTTACAAAGAGAGATCACGGATGCCTACGATGCGAGTGGTAAGTTCGCAAAACGGCTTCATCAAGCAGGCAATGTGACGGATCTTTTTCTTAGCATAGAAGAGTCAAAAAGCAAACAGGCTCAAATTGACCAGATCGCACAAGAACTTCACGTGATTAAAGAAACCGAAAGGTTGAATGTTTTAATGGGTCTTGAACAAGGTGCGTGCCTGACCCTCTCTGATGACCATTTCATCTTCCAAGACACTTTAGAGTCCGAAGATGCGCTTCAATTGAAAGCAATTGCTGCAAGTATTGACCTTCAGATCCTACAATTAAAAATGCGGAGTCTTGCACTTGAAGCAGGAATTACAATTAATGAGACAGTCTTTCAAAAATTTGAGCTTGGCCCGGATGTGGAGCGGAAAGAGTCCGGGGTCTGGTACCTTGGCCCTCAACTCGGGATTGGAATTCCCTTATTTGATTTCGGCTATGCAAAGTCAGCAGAGTTTAAAGCAAAACTCAAGCAGCTTTGCCACAAAAGCTCAGCTCATGCAGTCAAACTTTGCTCAGAAGTGCGACTTGCCCATTTTTACCTGATCAACTCCCAAGAAAAATTCCACATTGCCCAGGAGCTTATCCCTCTGGCGGAAAAAACGACCGAAGAGACCCTTAGACAAACAAATGCAATGCAAGTCGGTGTTTTTGAGTTGTTGCAGACTAAGCAACGAGAGCTA
Source organism: Waddliaceae bacterium (assembly GCA_007132595.1). GTDB lineage: Bacteria > Chlamydiota > Chlamydiia > Chlamydiales > SLOH01 > SLOH01. The sequence goes on from SLOH01000015.1 coordinate 1,879, forward strand.
GTAGCTAAACAACAAGCAGTTCACAGTATGAAAGAAATTTTAATCGCTAAAACAAACCTTGAACTTTTGTTACGAGGGAAGATGTGGGAAAACAATGATTAAGATCGCTATATTTATACTCATAATCGCTGGTGCTGCTAACGCTGAGTCCGTTCCAAGACCGTGGGATAAAACAGCAGAAAGTCCCCCGTCTCCAGGAGTTCCTGGAGATGATTACACCCCGGCTGTTGTCCCCAACGGATCAACCGCCAAATACGAAATTGTCGATGGAGTAAAAGAATTTCACTTAACTCTTGAAGAAGTAGAGATGGAGATTGCAGACGGACTCGTTGTGCACGGGTGGGGATGCAACGGCTCGATTCCAGGTCCACTGCTAGAACTTGCCGAAGGAGACCGGGTCCGTATTCTAGTGACAAATCATTTGCCTCAAAAAAGCTCCATCCACTGGCACGGCGTCCTACTTCCTTGTGGGATGGACGGGGTTGCAGGGGTAACGCAGCCTGCAATTCCACCGGGAGAGACGTTTGTCTACGAATTCTACTTTTCTGAAGCCGGCACATTTATGTACCACTCTCACTTCGACACCATGACCCAAGACGGTTTAGGAGTGATAGGAATGATCGTTGTCCACAAGAGAGAGCCGGACCCGGCAAAAAGACCGGATCGAGATTTTGCAATTCTCTTGCATGAGATGAGTATACCTGTCAATACAGCCAGACCCAACACCCTTGAGCAATCGGATTTTAACATTTTAACTATGAATGGCAAGGTGTCACCTGCGACCGATCCTCTTGTTGCAAAACTTGGCGACCGCGTGTGGATACGTTTCGGCAACCTTTCCGCAATGAGCCACCACCCGATCCACCTACACGGGTATAGGTTTAAAATCATCGGCTCAGATGGCGGGTGGATCGCCGATCCCTCCTCTGTTCTTCCTGAAACGACTGTTCTTGTTCCTGTTGGTGCCGCAAGGGTCATTGACTTTGTCGCTGATAATCCGGGGGACTGGATGATGCATTGCCATATGACACACCACACCATGAATCAAATGGGTCATGATTTTCCCAACTTGATTGGCGTGGACACAAACGATTTGGACGAAAAGATCCAAAAGCTCATTCCGGGATACCACACCATGGGAACTAAGGGAATGATGGATATGACAAAAACAGGAATGCCATTGCCGGCAAATAGCATCCCTATGCTTGGCATGAAAGGACAATTTGGACAGACGGTCATGGGAGGTATGGCAACAATGCTTAAAGTGCGCGAGAATATCGAGAGTTATGATGACCCGGGGTTTTACAATTTTCCGGAAGGGACTGTTGCATTTCCTCTAGAGAAGCGTGAAACTTCTGAAGAAATCGATCCTCACCACCATTAGTAGAAACTTTAGGAACCTCTGATAAACTCAGGTTTTTTAAATTTTGACTGAATTTTTTCTAAAATTCGAAAAAACAATCGAACTTAACTATCTAATAGTTAAGTGAGTGCGTTTTTATCGAATTTCAGAGAAAAGGCACAAAATTTAATAATCTGAGTTTATCAGAGGTTCCTAAAATGACAATCTTACTTGCAGATTTTTCTAGGATTTCCTATAATACCCTCGATTAGATAAAGGAGAAGTTCCAATGGTTAGAATCAGCAAGCAAAATCAGCGACGGGCAACTTCGCCGCGAAAGCCTAAAATCGGCGCTAAAAAAACAGGTGCCAAGAAGGATAATTTACCGAAAGGTTATCGAGAGCACGAAAATGCTGTTCAAAGTAAACATTCAGAGACAATTTTTATAGGCAAGGTAGGGTAGATATGTCAAGACATCCAAGTTATGGTAAAAGTAGTAGCGGTGCCAAGAAGCGAAACGTCTTAAAACGTTTTGAACGAGTCGAGCGCCTTAAAGAACTCGGTCGATGGGAAAAGGACGCAAAAAAAGTTACAGGTCTACCAAAGACGCCTGTGAGTTAATGCGTGGATGTTTGCATTCAGAACATGCAGACCGATCTACTGTTCGATTTATCTAAAATTGCGCCAATTGTAGAGCAGGTCATTGCGTTCGAAAAGCAAAAGTGCGACGAAGTGGAAATCCATTTCGTCGACAAAAAACAAATCTCTTTGCTACATGATCAGCATTTTCGCGATCCTTCGCCAACGGATTGTATTTCGTTTCCCCTAGATGGTAAAGAGTGCAGTCACTATCGACACATCGGGATAGTCGTTGTCTGCCCGGAGGTCGCAATCGAGTACTCCAAAAAAGAAAATATCGATCCATATCGAGAAATGATTCTCTACCTTATCCATGGACTCCTGCACTTGATCGGGTATAGAGATCAGACGGATGAGGATTGCATTCAAATGCGCCAGGCAGAAAAAATACATATGGGTATGCTTGAAGAGAAAAAACTTCTTTAGAAATTTTATCTCTTTTCAGCTATAGATTAAGAGAGCCCCTTTCAATCTGTCGACCTTAGATATCCATGTGCAGTTGGTGAGTCGATAGCTGTAATAACGATTTCAAGGTGCAATAAATCAGATTTTTTAGAGGATACTTAATGTCCCGATGTAAAAAAGAATGGATATTCTGATCAAAAATTTATACGATCTCAAAAGTAACTTCATTGAATTAAGGCATATATTTTGGAATCTGCTGGATACTTCGTTTTTTCTCTAATTTTTTTCTTAGGCACAGCGTTTCTTAACGCCCTACAAAGCGCGCTTTGTATGATCTACACGCGCGATAGATCAATCGAGCTTGGGAGCAAGTCATTTTTCTACAGTTTTATCCATCGATTTTTCTTTTCGCGATCAAAGTATGAGGACTTTCTTTTTGCATTTATTTGCACACAGAATATTACACGATTTTTATTCGGCGCCTCATCAGCTTTGTTCATACTTACTGCCCACCCAATCTTTACTCACCTCTTCTGGGTAGATCTCCTACTTGTAGGATCCGCTTTTATCATTCTACTTCTGCTGTTTGGTGAGTACTTGCCACGGTTGATTGGGCTTCGATTCCCGCAAACCACCTACGCCGTCTCAGCCCCCTTAGCATCAGTGTTTCTGATCGCGACATTTCCGATCATTTTGATCAACTTCAAGATCTTAAAGTTAATATTCGGGGACATTCATCTGGATCACTTAATGGAGCCGATGACAAAGTCGAAGCAAGAAATTTTTGAGATGATTCATAAAAGCCGAGTGGAGAGCCGCATCTCAACAGATGAAAAAAGATTAATCGAGTCTGTTCTTACATTCAAAGATCGAATTGCAAGAGAAATTATGGTGCCGAGAGTGGAGCTTTTTATTCTCTCATCTGAAACTACGATACGAGACGCTGCAAAACTGATCGACGAGGAAGGGTTTAGTCGTATTCCGATCTATGAAGACACTGTCGACAATATTGTAGGTGTTGTGATGTATAAGGATCTGATTAAAAAATATATGGAATATGAAAAAACCAAGGAAGAGTCAATCTTGGATGCTCCGGTTAAATCTATTCAGAAAGCTGTTTTCTACATCCCGGAGACAAAAAAAATCTCCGTCTTATTGCAAGAGTTTCGAAAAAAACAAGTGCATTTGGCAATTATTGTCGATGAGTATGGAGGCACGGAAGGTGTTGTAACCATCGAAGATATCTTGGAAGAGATTGTCGGGGAGATTTCGGATGAATATGATGAAGAAGAAGAGCTTTTTCTCCAAAAGAAAGAGGGGTATTGGATTGTCGACCCAAGAATGAGCATTATTGATGCCGAAGAGCAGCTAGGGGTTAAAATTCCTCAAGAAGGGGACTACGACACAATTGGCGGATATATCTTTCACTCAACCGGAACCATTCCCCGAAAGGGACTTGTCATCCATCAAGAAAATTTCGACCTTGAAATTTTAAGCTCAGATGAGAGGCGGGTGGAAAAGGTGATGATTAAAAGCCGAAATCCTTTAGATAAAGAGTCAGAAGATCATGATAGTTAATGGGTTTTTTTTGGCTTTTGGGATCATCGTTTCTGTTTTATATTATCGAAATAAGTTCGGACATTTAAATCATTTAGGCCAGGCAATTATTAACCGAGCCGAACTAGAGGCCGACGAATTGGTTGCGACCGCTAAGGTCGAAGCCAAGCAGCTTCAGCTTGACGAGCATCGCAACTTAGAGCTCAAGCGGTCTGAGTTTGATACTCGCATGGAAAAGATTCAAAACCGTCTCAATGACAAAGAAGATCGCCTCAATCAACTAGCAATAGAAATTGAACGGAAAGAAAAAAAATTAAACAAAGATCTCGCCGCAGTTCAACAACAAGCATTTGATTTTGAACAAAGGAACAGGCAGTTACAACTTGCGCTAGAAGCCTCAGCTTCTCTCACAGAGGAAGAGGCAAAACAACAACTCATGGAGCGTTTCAATCATGAGCTAGAAGATGCGAAGTATCGCGCTTTGACGAAATCCGAACAGAGGCTAAGGGAGTCTATCGAAGA
>SLOH01000088.1 GCA_007132595.1 Waddliaceae bacterium
CCGTACGTTATTCACCCTGTTGAACGAACACCGGATCAAGATGATAATCTCCACATTTTCCGCATCGAATTTAAGAATAAAGTATACAAAGTGAAGGTGGTCAATCGAGGCTTAATCACAAACGACCCAAAACTTGAAAAATCAAGTCAAATATTTCAATCGATCATTGAGGAGATATGTGAAAAAAAAGAAATCATCCATGCAATATCGAAGACATCGGGAGTCGTTGCCAGAAGAACAGAAGGTAGAATACATGTAAATTTTTTAAACTCCCCTAAAGGATTCAAAGTAAAAAATACGGATAAAACTCTAAGATCTATAGAAAATATATTTACCCGGCATTTTCCAAACATACTGAAAAGTCTTTCTCTCACTCTAAAGTCGCTCTTACAGTCTCCCCCTCCTATCCCGGAAGCACATGAGGTTGAGAAAAAAAGAGAACTAGACAGTCAACTCAATGCACTGATTCACGACCCAGAGCAACAACAAGAACTTAGAAAAATTGAAGAGCCCCTACACAAAAAATTTCGACCTCTTTTTGGAAAACCCAAAAATGAGATTCCGACGGAGAAAAATTTAAAACGAGCAATGGAGCTCTCACTGAGAGATCCAACAATAGAAAGTATCTTTTCAAAGGAAACACAACGAGCAGACTCTCCGGATGCACGCATCGGAGCGTTTCTCATCAATTGGGTCATCTACGGAGAGAGACGAGCCCTTGAAATGGGCGTTCCTGAGAGCGAAGTATGCTTTACCTGTCACGAAGCAAAGGCGCTTGAACTGCCCAAATTGAAAACGGAAACCAATCGGCAAAACAACTACGTTAGGTTTATGCTTACAAGTCCGGAAAGATTTAAAGAATTTTTGAAGGAACGTCACATTGAGTGCCCAATCAATGACGATCACCTACTCAAAGACGTCCTCGATCATCTACATGACAACCACACGCTCGATGAACTTCTGAGAGAAACTCCTGAATTTCTAAATAGATTAAAAGAACTCCCAAAAAATGACATCCTCAAACATGTCTATCAGCAAGAGGCAAAACAACTTGCTCAGACGTTTATAAAAGATGTAATCAATAGAGGAGCCAAAATTGAGTATCAAAACAAAATCTGGAAGTATGACCCCTGCGTATCTTCGCTAAAAGAAAGAATGCGCAGTGGAATCATTGACGAAATTAAAACGGGCGTTCTAACCGATCCGGATGCAATTTCCTCCCTTAAGCAAGACATTTCCGGTTTCCCACTTGCGGTAGCTGAACTGATCGAGGATCAGAAAAAATTTCAAGAGTTTATCTTAAGTGTAAACAATGCGTTTGGAAATATAGTCCTAAGTAAACTTCAGCTCACTGAAGAAGAAAAAAATGGGCTTTCCAAGGAAGTAGTCGATAACCTAAATCTGGCGATTAGACTCCGCACTTTTCTCTTAATGATCAGCTGTCAGCAAGAAACACACGGATTATCGGTGACGGACAGAGAAAACGAACGACTCTATAAACATTTAATCTCTTTCGAAGATACAGCAACTCTTACCGAAAATTTCGAGTACTCCCTATCTCAAGATGTCTCGTCACGCAAAATGCGTGCGTCCCACTGTGTGATACTGATATCTCCATACCGCTTGCCCGTCTGGGGATTCAAAGCAGCTTTTGAAGGAGAGTTGTTACCGAGAGGAGGGGAAAGTACGTCCAGACTTGCTTTTCAGTTCGGTTTTAGTCCTAGGGCATTTTTATTGAAAAAGGATAAGAAAAGTTTTTATGACCTGGCAAAGGAGCATTACAGATCTGCCTCAACAATTCCTTGAAAAAAATTATTCATATAGTGTACTATCCCTTGCAATAAAATTAAACTTTCCGTATGGGAAGGGTAATAAAAAAACAGCACTCAATTCTCTTTGCAAATTGAGCAAATCCAAAGCGAGAGTTTACATCCTTTAAAGCGTAAATTTCATTAACAGCGACGAATAAAAGAAGGCATATGGCTAAGCACTACAAAAGCGAAAAATTAAAAAAACTTGAAAGCGAACTGTTTGACCTCAAACATTGGCAGAAGCTCGGCCTAGTCCCTAAAAAAGATATTCCGAAGCACGAGGCTGAAATCAAAGAAGTCGAAGAGAAGATACAAGAAGAGATCCAACGTATCGAATTTCTCAAAGAAACCGGCGACTTTGAAGACATCGTACAGACGAAGAAAACATCCGGCCGCACGGCTTATACAGAGATGCCAACGTTGCCCGATATCAATGGAGCGGAAACAACGCTACGCGGCGATATTGCCGATACGGAAGAAGAGGTGACTCTTAATGAAGAGACTAAAGAGGGCGAGACTGAAGAGGTGACTCACTTTGATGAAGACGAAGAGTCGTACTTCAGTGACAGAAGTCGGTGGCGACGTGGCGGGATTTTAGATCCTGAAAAGGATGATTGGTAAGCCTCTCTCCCTTTACTTTCACATTCCGTTTTGTACGAAGAAGTGCCCCTATTGCAACTTTTACGTACTCCCGAATAAGCCAATTTTTCAAGAGAAGCTGATTGACGGACTGAGACAAGAGTGGAAGCAGTTAACCCCTTTGATCGAAAAAGGGACGCTCGTCTCACTCTATTTTGGTGGAGGAACCCCTTCTCTTTTCGATTTGAAATATCTACAAGAAATCCTCTCATGGATACCAAGTCAAGAGATTGAAATTACTTTAGAGGCAAATCCGGAAGATCTTTCGTTAGAAAAGGCAAAGGCCTTAAGAGCTGCCGGGATTAACCGCCTCAGCCTTGGAGTGCAATCTCTTGATGATGAGCTCTTAAAAAAGATTGGGCGTAACCATTCGGCTAGTCAAGCAATCAATAGATGCGAGAAAGCCGGTTTTGAAAACCTCTCGATTGACTTGATGTATGACTTGCCCGGTCAAACACTTTCGACTTGGGAAAAGACCATCCAAACAGCAGTCAAACTCCCCATCACCCACGTTTCTCTCTACAACTTAACTATTGAGCCGCATACCAGTTTCTATCGATCACAAAAAGCGATCGAGTCGCAAATGCCGGGAGATGAAACGTCTTTACAGATGTATATTCGAGCGCAAGAGATGCTTCAGAGCCACGGTTTAACGCAATATGAAATCTCTGCCTTTGGTACCCCCTCACTCCACAACAGCGGCTACTGGAGCGGTCGAAACTTTCTTGGACTTGGACCGTCTGCCTTTAGTTTTTGGGAAGGGACGCGCAAGCGAAACATCTGTCACCTCAACCGCTATCAAAAAATGGTAGCGTCAGGCCTTAGACCGATTGATTTTACCGAAACGCTGCCTCCCCTAGCGCAAGAGCGCGAAAAACTTGCGATCAATCTGCGACTTTTAAAAGGAGTATCTGATTTACCTATCGATCGTGAGTGCTTAAAGATCATTGACTCGCTAATTGCAGACGGCTTTCTCAAAAAGAACGCGGGTTCAATATCTCTGACGCAAAAAGGGATTCTCTTCTACGATACAGTCGCATCGGAAATCATTCTTTAAAAACCCTTCGCAATCTTTTTACAGAGTCGATAGAAAATGATCTTGTGAAAGGGGTAGAGCATATACCAGTAGAGCCGCCCAAAGAGCCCTTTCGGACGAAAGGTTGCCGTCTGGGTCACTTTGCGCATCGATTCTTCCTCCTCAATTTTCCACTCGAGCCACGCCTCTCCCGGCAGTCGCATTTCAGCGTACAGAAGCAAGTGCCCTTTTTTACGGTCGGCAGAAATCACGCGCCAAAAGTCCACGACATCGCCGCTCGTCAGACGGGTTTTATGCGTTCGACCTCGCCTTAGCCCGACCCCTCCGAAAAGAAGATCGAGAAACCCTCGGATCGACCATGCAAAATTCATGGTATACCATCCAGTATCTCCACCGATTTTCCATAGTCGATCGAGAATCTCTCTTTTGGTTGCCTTGGTCTTCTGTTGATCCACCTCTTTTAAGCAGCCAAAGTGCGGCACCTCAATATAGTCTTTCAATACCGGACTTAGACGACTGTGAACCATTGTATCTTTCCAACTTGACACCACAGCGTTTTGCTCAATCTTTGAAAAACTGCGCTTGACTGTTTCTTGAAAATTTAAACATTGATGCGAAAACAAGTCGTGAATCCGGTTATCTTGGCACACTGCATCTGTTGTCATGCTCTTCACAAGAGCTCTCGCAATGGAAAAGTTTGTCGACGTCACAAAATAGAGCCACAAGCTTGATAAATACGGAGTGAGCACAGGAACGGTGATAATCGATCGTTTTAACCCGCGAACTTTAGCAAATTGGAGCAGCATCTCTTTATAGGTCAGGATATCAGGGCCGCCAACTTCAAACGTTTGATTTTCGCAAGCGTCATTAAAAAGGACATGAGATAGATAGTACAAAATATCGACAATACCGATCGGTTGACATCTGGACTTCACCCAACGAGGCGCAACCATAACCGGAAGTTTTTCAACCAAATCTCTGATAATCTCAAAAGAGGCGCTTCCCTCCCCGACGATAATTCCGGCGCGCAAAGTCGTAACCGGAACGGTTCCGCCTCGCAAAATCTGATCCACATTCCCCCGAGAAGCCATATGCTCAGAGACTTGATCCCCTTGACTTAAACCGCTGAGATAGATGACCTGCCGCGCATTTGTGTTTGACAATGCAGAGACAAAATTGCTCGCGCACTGCGACTCAAGTGATGAAAAACTTGAGGAGCGACTTCCCATTGAGTGAACCAAATAGTAGGCTGCGTCAATCTCTTTTGGTATATTTTCGCAAGACTCTTGACTTAATAAATCAACCTCTACGACCTCAACCTGGCTCTCAATCGCTTTTGGAAGCGACAGGCGGGAAGAGCTTCGCACGAGCGCAATAACCTGATGCCCTTCTTGAACCAAAATGGGCATAAGCCGCGTGCCGATATAGCCATTAGCCCCTGTCAATAATATTTTCATACTCTCGCTCTATACACAAAGCCCAAGAAAAATCCCACCAAAAGATTTTAGGAGCGCTTGAAAAAGCCCATCCAATCCAGGTGACACTCCTTAGCTTCCGATTAAAAAAATTGCCGCTCTTTTTTTAAGATTCGGCAGCGGACTCTTTTTCCAGACACTCACTGGCTGGCTGAGAACCCCTTGTGTGGGAAGCGTCAGATCCCATGCCACACATAAAAGAGTCGTATCGGACAGAGTATCTAGAAGAGTCTCCAAAAGATGCATATTGCGAAAAGGCGTCTCAATAAAGATTTGAGTCGATTGATCCACATGGGCGCGTTTTTCAAGCTTCTGAATATTATCTTGGCGACCTTGCGGATCTTTTTCCAGATAGCCGTTAAAAGTAAATTTCTGTCCGGAAAATCCCGACAACATCAATCCTAAAAATATTGAAGAGGGCCCGACAAAGGTCTGTACCTGTATCCCAAGACTTCTTGCCTTAGCGACAATTTTGGCTCCGGGATCGGCAATGCAGGGAAGACCGGCATCTGAGACAAGCCCCCAGCACTCTCCACGAGTGATCGGTTCAAGCAGAAAGTCAACATTTTCCTCCATTGTTGCAATGGGAATGTTTCTCGCCTCCTCAGCTGTAAAAAAGCGACCGAGATAGCGGCGTCCGCCAGTTTCGCTTTCTGCGATTAATCCATCGATTTTCTTAACCGCGCGGTCGACGCTCGAAGGTAAAAAAACCTCATGGTTCGGATAATCACCTAGGAGGTTCGGAAGAAGAAGAAGTTGTTTTTTTTTCATTGGCAAAGTTTAATTATGAGTTGCTCCCAAAGATGCTTGGGAAAGATGTTTGAATTTTTTGCTCGAAGCTCTGTTTCATCAAGTTGAATCAGAGCTTTTTCCAAATGGTGCGAGCCGAGCGCTCTCGCATAGTTTAACTGAACTTGAAGACGTTTGCCGCGCAGCTGCGGGAACTTCTCCTGAATCTGATTATTTTGACCCGCCTCAATCATTGATGCAATTTCTAAAATCATCTCTAACTGATACCTTAAAGGCCTTAAGTGAGCGATAATTGCCGGCTCTTGTAGGTAAAGCGAAATTGCTAATTGATGTGCTAAGGGGAAATTCTTTGAAAATATCGCATCTCCTAGCTGCCAAATCGTCTCTTTCGGCTCTTTGGGAATCAGCGCTTCAATATCTGTGACCGTAATTTGCGCGCGCTCGCCAATATAGGTCAGCACTTTTTCCTTTTCATGAAACAGCTGGGCGGCATTCCCGCCTACCCTCTGTATAAAAAGCGCAAGAGCATCGGGCGCAATTGTTTTGCCGGCGCTTTGGATCTGCAAAGCGATTTCTTGTCTCAAG
>SLOH01000072.1 GCA_007132595.1 Waddliaceae bacterium
CTTTTTTATTTGTCTGAATATGCTTCTATCTACAAAATATTGATAAGATAACAGCATGATTCCTGCCAAAAGCATGCGGAATCCAACGAAGAAAAGTGGCTGGGTATACTCAAGTCCTGTTTTGGCAACAGTAAATATACTAGCAAAAAGAGCGTATAGGACGACAATCGAAATCATTTTAATTTCCGACTTATAAAAGAAAAGTAGTATATCATATCTCAAGTTTTTTTTCACTGAAAGTATAAGCGAACATCTGAATCACTCTGGCTGCCTTACATTTAGCGCCTTTTTACGGAAATGGGCTAATGAGCCTCTGATAAACTCAGATTACTAAATTTTGTGCCTTTTTCGAGGGAATTCAACAAAAACGCAATCACTTAACTATCAACGGTTAAGGATTCTCATTTGTTCTAATAACGATTCAGCAGGTTTTTTAGCGGGTGTTGTCTGGGAACATTGTAATGCCAAAAGTAAAACTCATCTATCTTTGCGGGATCTATCATGAGATCAGGAAATGGTTGGTATGATGCTATTTCGTCAGGGCATTTGGTCTCTTCTGAAATAATATAATCGGGAACTTTTCTACCGCTAAACCTCAGTTGGCTGGAAATGCCATGCCTTACAATGCATTCAAGTATGCTCATCCGGTGGTGTACTTTTCCGATGAAAGAGGGAATGGGATGGGATGTGTTTTTCTTTTTTTTATAGTTTTCTTCTACGTATTTTAAAACAGTGTGTGATCCCACATCAACAAGTTCGGGCAGCCCTTGGGTCATTCGGTTAAAAAGAGTGTAGCTTTGATCCATTGCGCATTCGTAGGACGGGTGACTGAAAAGCTCCGGGGCGCGATAGTGAATATTGTAAAGAGAGCGTACGAATGCATCTCTTGGATTTTTGAATAACTCCACTGTCTTCCAAACGACAACACTTAACATGAAGCTCTCGACGACAAGGCGCCAAATGGCAAAGGTCAATTGCGAGATTTTATGGATGAGAGTTGCTATTTTGTATTGGAGACTCCCTAAATGAGCAGGTGTGGGCCCGCCATCTATTGGGGTTATGTAGCCATTCCAAATAAGGGACATACGACGTGCTGTCTGGCGAATTTTTTCCACCTGTATGGACGCCTCGATTAAGTTTAGAGCAATCTCGACAATAACTGAGGCTATGGTCCCGATTTTTCCAAGACCCGAATCTCCTGAAAACTCTCTCAAGAGGTACCCTCCCAACAGGGCTCCCCAGTGTTCCTGTCTACTTAGAAGCTGGAGGAACCAAATTTCGCGAAAGATACGATGGGCAATGCGCGTTGTGGCTACAACGATTAAAATAGCAGGAGAAAGGGTCTTAAGGTCAGCTTTAAGAAATGACCAGACGACATTTTGAGGGGCAGTGCAGTTGACGTTCATAGTTGAAAATCTTAAATATTCATAGATTAGCACACAAGCTCAAGTTTCTTTTTCTTTTCACTTGCTTGATTTTAACAGTGCCATTTACCATGCTGTGAGGTAAAAAAAGAGGAATGAGAATGGGAGAGAAAGTGCAACCCCTAGATCAAGATTTAAAGAAGATATTGCAAGAAATTGCAAATACGATACGGGGTCTTTCTATTGATGCTGTTGAAAAAGCCAATTCCGGACATCCCGGTATGCCCTTAGGATGTGCGGAGATAGCGGCTTATCTATATGGATACGGTAAAAAGCACAACCCAAAGCACCCTTCTTGGCTTGGTCGCGATCGTTTTGTTCTTTCGGGCGGGCACGGCTCTATGCTTCTCTATTCTTCTTTACATTTAGCCGGGTTTAACCTTGATCTTGAACAGCTCAAGCAATTTCGCCAACTCCACTCTCATACTCCCGGACACCCTGAAAGACAAGAGACAGAGGGGGTTGAGACAACGACAGGGCCGCTTGGTCAAGGGACTGGCAACGCAGTCGGTAAGGCTTTGGGTCTTAAGATGCTAGCTGATCGACTGAATACAAGAGAAGATAAAATCATTGATAGTAAAGTGTTTGCGTTGATGACAGATGGCTGTATGATGGAGGGAGCGACCTCGGAAGTATCGGCAATCGCAGGGCACTTAAGGCTCGACAATCTCATTGTGATTTATGATTCCAATCAAATTACACTGGACGGCTCGCTTGAGCAGTCGAGTTCGGAAGATACAAAAAAACGGTATGAAGCGTACGGATGGGAAGTTTTAGAAATCGATGGTAACGACCTAGATGCAATTCACGGGGCGATTTCCAGCGTGAGAGAAAAACAAACAAGACCTGTCTTAATTATAGCAAAGACCATTATCGGAAAAGGATCTCCAAATAAGGCTGGAACTCACAAAGTTCACGGCTCACCCCTTGGACCAGAAGAAGCAAAGGCAACGAAAGAGGCTCTTGGGATCCCTCAAACACCTTTTTACGTTCCGCAGTCTGTTAAAGAGTACTTTGTCGAAAAATTAAAGAAAGATGCAGAGCGCGAACAACAGTGGAATCAAAAAGTGGATGAGTGGGCAAAGGCTAACCCCGAGCGCTATCAGTTATTTCAGGACTTGAAAAAACGCGCGTTGCCAGATGACCTTGAGCAAATACTTCGAAATTTAGAGATTAAGTCCCCGATTTCAGGTCGCAAAGCATCTCACGCTGTGATTCAGAAGCTTGCCGAGCTCTTTCCTTATTTAATCGGAGGCTCTGCTGATTTGTCCGGTTCAGATATGACAATGATTGAAGATAGCGATCTGCTTGCTCCGGGGAAGTTTTCCGGGAGAAACATAAAATTCGGCGTTCGTGAATTTGGAATGGCGACCATTGCAACCGGTCTGACTCAATCTGGGATGTTTACTCCGTTTATCGGAACGTTTTTAACTTTTTCTGATTATATGCGAAACGCAATACGTCTTTGCGCCCTGATGGAAGAGCGTGTGATTTACCACTTTACACACGATTCGATTTTTTTAGGGGAAGACGGACCCACCCACCAGCCGGTTGAACATTACGCATCGTTAAGAGCAATGCCAAATCTACAGTTCATCCGTCCGGCAGATGCAAATGAAGTTAAAATGGCATGGATCGCAGCGCTCAAATATCACGGACCGACGGCATTTAGCCTTTCTCGACAAAATTTACCCACTCTCCCTGAAACTGATGTCTCTTATGAAGACGGGATGGGACGAGGCGCATATATTATTAGAAAAGAAGAGGGAACGCCCGATTTTACTCTAGTAGCAACTGGGTCGGAAGTTTCACTTGCGCTCAACGTTGCAAATGAGCTTCAGAAGCTTGGGAAACAGGTGCGAGTGATTTCAATGCCGTGTTGGGAAATTTTTGAAAAGCAGGGAGTGGAATACCGGGATGAAATTTTTGGTGGCGATCTTGGCCAGCGTGTCAGCATTGAGGCAGGGGTGGATCTTGGCTGGCATAAGTATGTGGGCAGAGAGGGAATTACCATCTGTGTCGACCGTTTTGGTGCGTCAGCGCCGGCAAGCCGACTAGCTGAGGAGTACGGGTTTACTGTGGAGTCGATTCTTGAACGTTTGTTGTAATCTTGCGAACCGAAAAATCCTCGATGCCCTTTCGCAAAAAAATGAGGGTCCCCCGCCCGTGTGGATCATGCGCCAAGCCGGTCGCTATCTGCCTGAGTACCGCAAAATCAGGGAGAAGCACTCGTTTATTGAAATGTCGCACACACCGGAACTGGCTGCAGAGGTCACGCTCCTTCCTTTCAAGCGATTCTCATTCGATGCCGCAATTTTATTTTCCGATATTCTGGTTGTCTTTGAGGCACTTGGAAAAGAGATTGTGTTTGAAGAGGGAAAGGGACCAAGGGTCACCTCTCCTGTTAAAAACGCAGCAGATGTGGCATCTCTTGAAATTAAGGAAGTCAAAAGCGCCCTTGATTATCAAGCAAAGACTATACAGTTATTGATACCCGAATTAAATGTGCCCCTCCTTGGGTTTGCCGGCGCACCATTTACACTTGCCAGTTACCTCATTGGAGATCTTACGCTTGCCAAGCAGTGGATGTTTGATGACCCTAAAAGCTTTGAGGCCCTTCTCGATATTCTTTGCGACCTAGTCATTCAGACTCTTCAGCTGCAAATCGATGCCGGAGCAAAAGCTGTGCAAATATTTGACTCATGGGCGCACGTCCTTGGAAGTCGTCAACTGGAAAAGTATTCCTTTTATTATTTGAAAAAGATTGTAGATGCCCTTTCTGTCCCCACGCTGATTTTTGCAAGAGGGTCAAGTGCGTTTGCCGAACCCCTTGCTTTGGTTGGGTCTTCGGGCATCAGTATGGACTGGCCGGTCTCACTGCCTAGGTTAAGAAAACGCGTCGGGAACCGAGTGACTCTTCAAGGAAATCTCGATCCTGACATCCTGTTCTCCTCTCCAGAGGTTGTGAGGAAAGAGACGCAGGCGATGCTTCAGGGGATGGCTAGCGACCCGGGATACATTGTCAATCTCGGCCACGGGATTAAACCAAATACCCCTCTTGAATCTGTTCAAGCATTTGTTGATACATGCCACGAGTTCTCATAATTGGCGCTGGGATTACAGGGCTTTCTGCAGCGTATTTTTTAAAAAAGCACTGTGATGTGCTCCTGATTGAAAAAAGCGGGAAAACCGGTGGGTGGATCCAGACCGATGTGAGGGGCGGCTTTCTATGTGAGCAGGGACCAAGAGGTTGTCGCGGGGTTGGGCAGGGAGAGGCAACTCTTAATCTCGTGCATTCCTTAGGAATACAAGATCAGTTGATTGAGGCCAATCCCTTAGCAAAAAAGCGGTTCATATGGACAGATGGTAGGCTCGAAGCACTCTCTCCCTCCTTTCTTTTCAAAAAGGGGTTAATTAGAGAATGTCTCTTCGAGTTTTTTAGACGCAAATCTCAAGAGGAAGATGAATCAATCGCCTCTTTTTTTTCACGCCGGTTCGGTGTAAAAACCGCTGAAATTCTTGCAGACGCGATAACAACAGGGATTTATGCAGGCGACATTCATACACTTTCGATGCGCTCTTGTTTTCCTGGACTTTGGGAGATGGAATCTATTCTTAGAGGATATTTATTCAAGAGAAAAAAGGGAGGATCGATTCCCCTTTTTTCCTTTAAAGAGGGAATGGTGACTTTGCCATTAGCCTTGGAAAAAAACGTTCAAGACCATCTTCTTCTAAGGACGGAGGTCCTCTCTTATAAAAATAACAAGGCGAGACTTTCAAATGGTAAAGAAGTCGCTTATGACTATCTAATTGACACCACACCTTTGAAAGAGGTTTCTAAATCGTCAATTGCCCTTATTCATTTAGGATTCGATAACGATACGATAAAAAACCCAGGGTTTGGACACTTGATTCCAACCGGAAACGATCCGCATGTGCTGGGTGTTGTTTACGACTCTTGCCTCTTTCCTCAGCAAAACAAGCAAACAAAATTGACTGTGATGGTAGGCGGGGCTCGTTTTCCCGAGGTAGTCAATACGTCAAAAGAAAGGTTGATTGAGATTGCATTATCTGCTTTAAAGAGACAGATGGATATTGATGAAAGGCCAAGTTTTGTACACTCTCATTTGTGTAAAGATGCGATCCCACAGTATTCAGTTGGCCATCATCGACTGATAGAAGAATATGAGGCTAAGTGGAAAAACCATTTTTTCCTAGGAAGTTCCACGGAGGGGGTAGCAGTTAATTGCTTAATATCCCAGGCCGATCGACTTGCTAAAAAAATAGCTTTAGAACTACAGTAGAGAATATATACATAAATCATTGAATTTGAGTAAAAAATGTTCGATAAATTTACCAACAGAGCAAAACAGGTGATCAAGCTTGCAAAGAAGGAAGCTCAACGACTCAATCACAATTATTTAGGTACCGAGCATGTGCTTCTTGGTCTGCTTAAGCTCGGACAGGGTGTTGCTGTCAATGTATTGCGAAACCTTAACATCGACTTTGAAACGGTCAGAACCGAAGTAGAAAAATTGGTCGGATTCGGTCCTGAAATACAGGTATATGGCGACCCTGCGCTCACCGGAAAGGTGAAAAACGTTTTTGAATATGCGAATGAAGAGGCAGCAAACCTCAATCACAATTATGTTGGAACAGAACACCTCCTCTTAGGCCTCTTGCGTCAAGCTGACGGGGTAGCGGCTCAAATCCTTGAAAATTTAAATGTCAATCTTAAGGAAGTGCGTAAAGATGTGTTGAAAGAGTTAGA
>SLOH01000060.1 GCA_007132595.1 Waddliaceae bacterium
ATCAAAATTTAAACCGTGTTCAGATGGAGAATTCTTTTCTGTCGTCAATACTGTGACATCGTGTCCCTGTTGACTCCAATACTTTGCCCAAGAAAATGGACGTTGTGATCCAATTGAAGCAAATGGTGGAAAAAAAGTAGAGATAATTAAAATTTTTTTTTTCAAACCAAAAGATCGGCGATTTTTTGTGAAGAAGTTCCGTCTCCATACAGCTGTAAATCCCAGTTGGGATTTCTCTCTTGGCTTGTTTTGAAGCTAGAGTATATCGCCTCAGGGTTCGCTTCTACGAGTTTATTAAAACCATTTTTAATCAATTCAACCCAAATCGGCTCATCGCGAATGGTTAAACAGGGAACTTTTGAAAAATACGCCTCTTTCGGCACCCCGCCGGAATCTGTAATGATAAGAGAGGCATTTTTTTCAAGCTGAACCATATCAAGATAGCCGACAGGATCTATCAGGTGGAACGCCTGGCTTGCCATTTCATAGAGGTCAAATTCTTTGAGCTTTTTCAATGTCCGAGGGTGAACAGGAAAAAGAATCGGCATCTCTTTTGCAATCCGTATCAGTCCATGAATAATTGCCTCTAGTCGATCTCTATCATCACTATTGCCGGCGCGATGAATCGTAACGAGTGCGTAACTCTTTGGAGAGAGAGAAAGGTCTGCAAGAATGGTAGAGTTTTTTGAGGAAATTTTTTCAAACTGGAGAAAAGCATCATACATGACATCTCCCACTTGATGAATACTGGACCTTGGAAATCCTTCCTGAAGTAGTAGCTTGGTTGCGTGATCTGTCGGAGTAAAGAGAAAGTCTGAGCAGTGGTCTGTTAGAATCCGATTAATCTCTTCCGGCATCGAACGATTAAATGCACGAAGCCCCGATTCAACGTGGGCTAAGGGAATAGATAACTTAGTAGTTGCTAAAGCAGTTGCCAAAGTCGTATTTGTATCGCCGTAGACAACGACCCGATCCGGCTTTTCTTTTTCGATGACTGTCTCAAGAGCTTCGAGCATGCGGCCTGTCATGGCTCCGTGGGAGAGGCTGCCACATTGAAATTGATAATCGGGTTTCGATATTTTCATCTCTTGAAAGAAAATATCGGACATATTGAAGTCAAAGTGTTGTCCGGTATGCGCAAGCACTTGTGTGTGTCCTTTCGCTGCGATCGCGCGGTAAACGACAGAACATTTCACAAACTGTGGGCGATTTCCGACAACATGAAGAAACTTCATACTGTCGCAGGCTCCCGTGAGGTGTGATACTCAAGCACCTCTCCTTTTAGGATATACTCTTCACCTGAGTCTGGACAGACGGCTCTTTTCTCTTCGCCCTTGGCAAGAGAGGGGGGAAGATCAAGCTTAAACCCTGCTCGGCTCATCCAGCCGACATGCCGGCCGGGATTGCCTAAAATCAAGGAGTGGGGCTTGACATCTTTTGTGACGACTGCTCCGGCGCCAATGAAGGCGTAAGATCCGATTTCAATGCCGCAGAGAATGGTCGCATTCGCACCGATAGTCGCACCCTTTCGTATCAGAGTGGGAAGGTATTGATCTCGTCTGACAATTTCACTGCGAGGATTGGTGATATTGGTAAAAACCATCGAAGGGCCAAGAAAGACATGATCTTCGCATGTCACGCCGGAATAGATGCTGACATTATTTTGCACTTTTACATTTTTTCCGAGGGTAACATCCGGCGATACGACAACATTTTGGCCAAGATTGCACTCATCTCCTAGAAGAGCTCCTTTCATGACATGAGAAAATTGCCAAATTTTACATCCTTTTCCAATCGAGCTGCTCGGGTCGATAATCGCCGATGGATGCGCATCGTAGGCTTTTGGTTTGACAAGAGATTGATCATGCTCTTGGTTTGGACATCTTAACTCGCCGTTGCTAACTAAACTCGATTGCGCAGCTTGAAGAACTTTCAGCACGCGTAGCCCTTCATGTCCGTCTGTTTTTGGTATCGTTCTCTCTTGACACGATTTTAGAAAATGCAGGCACTCTTCTTTTAACGGCTCTTTTTGTGGAACAACGACCGGTTCGGCCTGGTTATTGTCGACTTGGGGGATGTGTCCCTCTACCCATTTGACATGGTTGCGATAAATCACGAGTTTCTCATCCCAAGGCAGCGTATCGTCAAAAACAATCATCGCATCTGAACCAATGACGGTTAACTTCTGTTCTTTGAACGGATGCAGCCAGCTAACGTAATTATGAGAGCGCACTCCTCCTTCAAATTGGAGGGTTGTCATGGTCATATCGGCAACTCCCTTGGATAAATAGGCGTCACCAACGCAGCGCACGCCGGTCGGTAGGCGGTGGCCGCAAAGGGAAAGAATGACTGAAATATCATGCGGCGCAAAATTCCAAAGCGCATTTTCTTCTGTGCGGTAACTCCCGAGGTTCATGCGGTTGGAGATAATGTATTGCAATTTCCCAATCTCTCCGGAACCGATCATTTCTTGTATTTTTTGCACGTAAGGGTGGTAGTGAAGTAGGTGACCCACCATTAAAATGCGGGCGTTTTTCTCGGCAATTTTGATGAGCTCCTCGCCTTCCTTGCTTGTCATACAAAGCGGCTTTTCTACGTAGACATCTTTGCCTTTTTCAAGTGCTTGCTTGGCGAGCGCAAAGTGTTTGAAGGCGGGTGCTGCAATGACAATTTGTTTGATTTCGGGTGTATCGAGAACTTTTTCAAAATCATTGACAAGGGGAACTTCCGGATATTTTTCTCTATAAGTTTCTAAGAGGGGTAAATTAACGTCGCAAATGGTATGAAGAGCGCCAAGTTCAAAGAAATTGCGCGCGAGGTTCTTTCCCCAGTAGCCAGCTCCGATCAGTGCAATTGTTGGTTTATACGATAGCTTTTTCATTAACAGTCTCTTGAATGGATTGAATCACTTTATCTTGGCTTTCTTCTTCAAGCCAAGGGTGCATTGGCAGGCTTAAAACCTCATCTGCCGCTTTTTCCGCGACCGGCAATGACTGCTCTGTAGAGGAAAAGAAGGGGTATTTATGCAGGCATTTTGGATAATAGACTGCCGTTGGAATGTCGCGCTCTTTCAATAAAGCACTTAGCTCATCGCGATTGGAAGCGCGCACGGTATACTGCGCATAGACATGGGTATTGCCTTTCATAATCGTTGGCACGTTGATGCAATCTTTCAGTTTTTCTGAATATCTAGCTCCAATTTGATGGCGCGCTTCGACTTCTTTAGGGAAGTGCGGTAGTTTTGCAAGCATGATCGCAGCTTGGAGCGTGTCGCAGCGTCCATTGATTCCAAGGTAGGGATGCTCATATCTCTTTTGGCTTCCGTGGGTACGGATGCTGCGCATTTTATCTTCAAGGGCTGAGTCGTTGGTGAAGAGCGCTCCGCCATCTCCGTAGCAACCAAAGGGCTTTGCAGGGAAAAAGGAGGTGGAGCCGATTGTTGTCACACCGCAGCTGCGTTTATTGTTTTGCGTGGCTCCAAAGCTCTGGGCGCCATCTTCGATAACCGGCAGGTTGTACTTCTCTGCGATGGCATTAATTTTACTATAATCGGGCATCTGTCCAAAAAGACTGACCGGCATAATCGCTTTTGTCTTGTGCGTGATGGCAGATTCAATCTGATCGATGTCAATGTTATAGGTGTCCGGCTCAATATCGACAAATACCGGCTTGGCTCCGACAAGTGCAATCACCTCGGCTGTCGCAAAGAAAGTAAAGGGGGTTGTAATCACTTCATCGCCCGGACCGATTTCAAGGGCCATGAGGGCAATCAATAAACTGTCTGTTCCGCTTGAGACAGTCAGACAGTGTTTCACACCGACAAATTTCGCAAGCTCTTCTTCGAGCGTTTGCACCTCTTCGCCTAAGATAAAGTTTCCTTTTTCTAAAACGCTTGCGATGGCGTCATCAATCTCTTGTTTGTAAGATTGGTACTGCTTTTGAATATCAATAAATCGCATTTTTTTACCTTTATTATGCGGCAAATACAAGATCGCCGCGTGGAAGAAAGTTTCGTGAATCCACCACTGGAATTTTATAGGATAATATTTCATCGGGAGAGAATTGACTGTGAGCTGTCGCAAGAACAAAACAGTCGTAATCGGAGGAGAGCGGAACGCTTGTGCGTCCTTCTAGGTCTCCAAATTTTCTCGTTTTTCCAATCAGGGGGATCATCGGATCGTGAAAATCCACTTGCGCTCCTTTCTTTTCAAGAAGATGAATCAGCTCAAAGCTTGGACTTTCTCGATAATCGTCGATGTCTTTTTTATACGCAAGTCCGAGGAGCAAAATGCGCGACCCTTTCAATGGCTTTCCAAATGTGTTGAGACAGTCTTGCACCTTATCGACAACATATTTGGGCATGGCGCGGTTAATTTCACCGGCAAGCTCAATAAAACGGGTATGAATACCAAACTCCTTCGCCTTCCAACTTAAATAAAACGGGTCAATCGGAATGCAGTGGCCTCCAAGTCCGGGCCCGGGCCAAAACGGCATAAAGCCAAACGGCTTGGTTTTAGCGGCGTTAATCACTTCCCATACGTCCATTCCCATCGTGTCGCAAATAATTTTCATCTCATTAGATAGGGCGATATTGACGCTGCGGAAAATATTTTCAAAAATCTTTGCGCATTCGGCGACCTTCGCACTTGAGACCGGCACGACATTGTCAATCGCAAGGCGATAGAGAGCGACGGCAAGCTCAAGACTCCTCTCATCGACTCCGCCGACAAGCTTCGGGATGTTCTTAGTGCCAAAATTCTGATTGCCCGGGTCTTCTCTTTCCGGGCTGAAGGAGAGAAAGAGGTTTTTTCCGACTTGAAGATGGCTGCACTCTTCCAAAATGGGCTGCATCACCTCTTCGGTTGTTCCCGGCCAAGTGGTACTCTCTAAAGAGACCAGGGTATTTGGTTGCAGAAAAGGGGCGATGGAGCGACTGGTGCTTTCAATGTATGATAAGTCGGGTTCGAGATAGTCATTGACAGGTGTGGGCACACAAACAATCACAGCTTCGCACTGAGAGATTTTCTCAAAGTCTGTCGTGGCAGTGAAAAAGGGTTTTGTCTTTTCGAGCCTTCCGTGATTGATATGCCGAATGTAGCTCTCTCCTTTGTTAATTGCCTGGATCTTCTCTGGGTCCACATCGAACCCCATGACTTTGATACCGGATTCTGCAAAAACAAGAGAAAGAGGAAACCCGACATAGCCAAGACCGACAATGCCAACGGTAAGTGTTTTCTGTTTAATCTTTTTCAATAACATAGAGGAAAAAAATTATCAGAAAATCGCTCGCGACTCAAGAAGAAAAGCGTAATTTTCTGTAGGGAAAAGAAAATAAACCGACAATTGTCGCAAACCACAATGTACAGAGGCGAAAGGCAAGGGTAATTGCAATCGCATCGACAAAGGAGACTGCGTGCGTTGTCAACAAATGGGTCATGGTCGCTTCCGTGCCACCGATGCCACCTGGCAAAAATGTCAATGAACCGGCAAGCAGCGAGGCGCCAAGTGTGAGCAGTATGACAAAGAAACCGGGGCCGCCCGCAATAACATTTGCAACAAAAAAGAGTCCGATGACTTCAAATCCCCAGCTGATAAATCCCATGATTAAACTGAAAAGAATTGTTTTGAGAGAAAAACAGACGCGAAAGGTTAAAAACATTTCAAAAATAAAGTCGATCCCCTTTGAAAATTTTTCGGGTAGATAGCGATCGCAGAGACGTTTAAATTTTTCGAATACCACCCGGCTTTGAATCAAGAGCATCATGAAAATAATTAATGCAAATGCAACAGCTGCTACCGGCCGCAGCGCGGGAAATTGAATCAAACCAAATGCAGTAATGAGAAGTACGGTCGTCATATCGTAGAGGCGCTCGGAGAGAAAAACGGCCAAACTCTCTTGATATTTCACGCCGTGCTGTCGCAGTAGGACGCTGCGGATTCCCTCGCCCGACTTGCCGGGGGTCGCCGTGAGCGCAAATCCTGCCAGATAGATGCGGAAGCTGGAAAAAAAAGGGACATAATACCCGAGCAGTTTTAAGTAATACTGCCAGCGAAGAAATCGAAAGGTGTAACAGGTAAACGAAAGCGTACAAACAAGTGCAAATCCGCTGAACCCAAGGGAGCCAAACGCCTGCAATACTCGACCCCATCCGGCCCAGATTCCCGCAACGAGATAAAAAAGGACTGTGA
>SLOH01000159.1 GCA_007132595.1 Waddliaceae bacterium
AACCGGAGAACACTTCTGGCAAGGGAAAATCGCCCTTAAGGCTGCTACATTCCTGTCCTGACCTGATTCGGACTATCCCAATCCAAAAGGTCCCCGGAAGTAAAAAGTATACATAGATATGAAAAATAAAGCAATTTTTATCGCAGCTACCGGTCAACATGTTGGAAAGACGACGCTTTGTCTCGGGATCTATTCGGGGATCTTAAAACGTCTAAAAAATGTCGGGTTTATTAAGCCGGTCGGCCAGCACCATATTCAAACAGAAGACGGCACTTTAGTTGATAAAGATGCGGCGATTTTTCACAAAAGATTTGGCCTGACAACTCCTTGGAAAGTGATGAGCCCAATCATTATTCCGCGCGGATTTACGCGTGGGTATCTCGATCATGTTTTTGCGCTTAGTGACTTAAAAAGCACGATCCAAAGCGCCTTTGATACGATACAAAAGGCGTGTAATTTTACACTTGTCGAAGGAACGGGTCATGTGGGCGTTGGTTCCATCATCGATTTAAATAATGCCGATGTTGCTAAGCTTTTAAATATTGAGATTGTCATTATCGCCTCTGGCGGGCTTGGCTCATCGATTGATAAACTGGCGTTAAATATTGCCCTTTGCGAGCGGGTCGGGGTGAAAGTCCGCGGAGTCATTCTCAATAAGGTGCGTAGCGATAAGCAAGAGATGATTCTCAAGTATTATAAAAAGGCGCTAAAAAAATGGGATATTCCCCTGATCGGCTGCGTGCCGTATCTGGACTTTCTCTCTCAACCGACAATGAAGGATTTTGAATTTCTTTTTAATACCGAGCTCATTTCAGGTCATCAGCATCACTACCGCCACTTTCGTCACGTGCGACTTGTGGCAGGTTCGATTGAGACCTACCAAAAGGAGATGGTGCCAAATGAGCTTGTCATTACTCCTGCAAGTCGCGAAAAAATCATCCTAGCGACGCTTCACCAGCATGAAAAATACGCAAGTCGTGGTGATGATTATGAGGGAGGGCTAATCCTGACCGGAAAACACAAACTGTCTGACAAAGTATTAAAACTGCTGGAAAAGATTGATATCCCAATCATTTATGCTCCTGTCGATAGTTACGAGGCGATGGAAAAAATCACGTCTTATAAGACAAAGATTCGCATTCATGACATTGAGAAAATCAATCAGGCGATCGAACATGTCGAGAAGTATATAGAGATCGATCAACTGCTCTAGCGCTCAAGGTTGAACGTGAAATTTTTCATACATTCCGCAGTTTTGCATGTGCGAAGATGCGGGCATCTTTTCTCAAATGTGACCGAATATGGACAGGATCCTTGCACAAACTGATCGTTTGGCGCGTACTTACTGCCGGAGGAGGGACCGAAAAAGGCAAAGGTCGCAACTTTAGTTGTCGCGGCTAAATGCAAGGGAAGCGAGTCCATGGCAACGACAAGATCCATCTTAGCCATCAGATTTTGCAGAGCGGGAAGGGCAAGTTTTGGCGTGAGAATCGAGCGGTCTTTAAATGTGCGATGCAACTCTTCAGAGCCTCGTTTTTCTTCCTCATTTCCCCAGATAAAATAAAAGCAAGTGTGGCTAGAAAATGTGTGCAAGAATGTTTTCAAATCGTTAATTGGAAGCGTCTTATTTGGCCAAGCGGCCCCGGCGGCAACCATTACCTTCGGTTTGCATGTGCGGACCATCGAATCGATCAAATCTTTCTCTTTCTCAGAAATTTGTAGAGTGACCTTTTGCTCGGGAGAATTCGTCTCCTCTGCAAAAACGGAGGTTAGAAAATAGAGGTAATCATGTCGAATATTCTTTCCCTTTGGCGGATTGACCCGCGTATCTGTGAAGAGTAGATTGGGCCACTCAGCGACCGTTTGATATCCAAAGCCGATTTTCTTTAAGGCCCTTGCCAATCGTGTCACGAGGCCGGACTTAATATTGCCTTGCAGATCAAAGAGTAGATCGTATGTTTCGGACCTTAATCGTCTGATAAAATCTTTTAGGGAGGCGAGATTTTGACCTTTTCTCCACTCTTGGCTACTAAGACAAATGCTGTTTTGGATCATAGGGTGGGCATCGAGAAGGGCGGAAAAAGGCTCTTCCACGGCATAATCAATTTGCGCATCCGGAAAGCGCCTCTTTAATTCGGCAATGAAAGGAAAGGTGTGGATAATGTCGCCGAGCGAAGATGTTTTGACGATCAGGATTTTCATACGCGCTCTATCGTTTGATGAACTTCGGCTTGCTATCTTGGGATCAGCTCTTTGAAATCTTTGGGAATCGGCGCCGTGATCTCAAGCCGCTCTTTTGTGATTGGGTGGGTAAAGCTGACCATGTGCGCATGGAGCATGACGCGCGCAACACTTGCCTTATAGCTAAATGTTCGACTGTATTGGAAGTCTCCTAAAATTGGGTTTCCAAGTGTCTTCATGTGTACGCGAATTTGATGGGTCCGCCCTGTTTCTATCAGGCAAGAGATCATCGCGTGTGTGGCAGATTTCTTTTCTATATTCCAGTGCGTAATGCTCGGTTTGCCCCACTTGCTAACACCGCAGGTGACTTGATTTCCTTTGCGACTCATGACGCGCACGTTTTGTTCGATTGTTCCTTTTTTTCCCTTTGGGACGCCGTCGACAATTGCGAGGTATTTTTTCTTCACACGGCGCTCGCGGAAAAGTTTCACCATCTCTTGGTAGGCGGTGTGTGATTTAGCGAGAATAATGACGCCGGTTGTCTGATGGTCCAGGCGATGGACAAGTCGGTAGGGTGGCATAAATTTTTCATCGCATGTGGTCCACGCTTGCTTATCCACAATAATGAGGTGATCATCTTCAAAAAGGACGTTCGGCTTTTTTTCTTCTATATCTTTTTGAAGGAAAGTGATTCGGTCGCCCTTCTTCACGCGGAAAGAGGCGTAGCGTTCGGTCACGCCATTGACTTGGCATCGGTTTTTTTCCAGGTCGCTTTTCAGGGCGCGCAAGGAACATGCTCCTTTCATTTGATCATGAAGGAAATGGACGAGGCGCATAGGTTGATGAGAGTTCACTTGGAATTTTAGCATGAGACACCTGAAAATTGTTTTAAAAATCGGGTGTTGTTTTCTGTAAACATCCGAATATCTCGGATGCCGTGCTTAATCATCGCCACTCGCTCAACACCCATCCCCCAAGCAAATCCGGTATACTCTTCCGGGTCGATGGCGCCGTTTTTCAGCACTTCAGGATGCACAAGCCCAGCTCCTGCGATTTCAAGCCAGCCTGTCTGTTTGCAAAGCCCACACCCTCGGCCTTTGCAGGTGAGACACCGGATATCCACTTCAATTCCGGGCTCAACGAATGGAAAATAACTCGGTCTGTATCGCATTTCAATGTCGCAATCAAAAAGGCGTTTAAGATAGTCGTCCATTGTGGAAAGAAGCTCGACAAAGGTGACGTTTTTATCGATATAGAGAGCTTCGACTTGATGAAAAAAGACGTGTGATCTTGCGGTGATGGTCTCATTGCGATACACATTTCCGGGAGCAATAATGCGAATGGGGGGTTTATGTTTCTCCATCACGCGAATTTGAACGTTACTTGTATGGGTCCGAAGAAGCATATCGGGACTTAAATAAAACGTGTCCTGCATGTCTCTTGCCGGATGGTCGGGTGGAAAATTGAGCGCTTCGAAGTTATAAAAGTCGTTGTCAATGTCGGGACCGTATTGAACAGAAAATCCCATTTCCACAAGACCATCGATCATGTCGTCAAGGGTTTGATTGATAATGTGTTTTCTTCCGGAGAATCGTTTTTTTCCCGGTAGAGAGATATCGACCACTTCTTCCTGAAGCTGTTTCTCTTCTTCTTTTTCTATTAAAAAATAACTTCTCTCTTGTAGCTTATCTGTAATGGTCGTTTTCAGAATGTTGACTTTTTCGCCAAACTTGGGGCGGTCTTCTTTGGATAGGTCTTTCAGGTGTGGCATGAGGGACTGAACGCTCCCCTTTCTGCCCAAGTATTTGATACGGAGCTGCTCTAGCTTTTCGGTCGAGTCTACTGTTTCGATTTCTTGTAGAAACTCTTTTTTAATCTCCTCGATCTGTTTCACTATGCATTTCCTCAAAAAAAAAAGCGAGGCCCTAATTGACCTCGCTAAAGCTTACTTGTCATTAAACCAATGCGTTTTTTGCACGAGCAGCTATTCCTGCAAACCCTTCCGGGTCGCGAACAGCTAGATCGGCAAGCATTTTTCGATCCACATCACATTTGGCTAATTTCAAGCCGTGAATCAATTTACTATATGACATCCCTTGGATCTTAGAGGCGACTGAAATACGTGTAATCCATAAACTGCGAAAATCCCTTTTCTTCATCTTGCGGTGCTTGTAATTGAACGCAAGCGCTCTCATTACAGCGTCAAGAGTCATTTTCAAGTGATTTTTACGGTCACCATAAAATCCTTTGGCTCGCTTGAGTAATCTTTTCTTCCGGCGATGGGTTGCAACAGCGTTTGTTACTCTAGCCATGATTATTCCTCCATTACTCTACGCACATCATGCGCTTGTATGTTTTAAGATGAGCATCAGAAACCAATTGATCTTTGGCAAGCTGACGCTTCCTTTTCGGCGACTTCTTCGTTAAGATGTGGCGCAAACCGGGTCGCCGACGTTTGAGCTTCCCTGTTGCAGTCAATTTAAAACGAGACGCAACCGACTTGTTTGTTTTCATTTTAGGCACTGTTTTTCTCCTACTTTTTCTTGCTGACCGGAGCTAACACGACAGTCAAAAACCGCCCCATCAACTTCGGCGTTGATTCGGGACTGGCGATATCGTTTAACTCCTCGCACATTTTTCGTACGACTCGCTCACCAATTTCGGGATGGGCTCTTTCTCTTCCGCGAAACATGCAAGTGATCTTCACCTTGTTTCCCTTGGACAAAAAGTCCCGTGCGTGTCTGAGTTTTGTGTCAACGTCATGCTGTTCAATATTTGGCTTGACCTTGACTTCTTTTACTTTAATCTGATGTTGAGATTTCTTACTCTCTTTCTCCCGCTTCGTTTGATCATATCTAAACTTACCGTAGTCCATGATCTTACACACGGGGGGCGATGCGTTCGGAGCGATCTCAATAAGATCTAACCCCTCTTCTTCGGAAATTTTCAACGCTTCTGGAACAGAAAGAACTCCAATCTGCTCTCCATTTGCGCCGATGACTCGAATCTTTGGCGCTCGAATTTTGCGATTAATTCTCAAGTTGTTCGTTTACCTCTTTTAATAGCTGATCAAATACCAGTTCTCGTTTTTCTTGTCCAAAAGAACTGATTGTCACACAGCCTGATTCTAGTTCGCTTTTTCCTATTATTCCCACATAGGGAACTCGGCTTATTCTTGCTTGTGACACTTTTAGGCTCAACTCGCAAGACCGATCATCAACATCAACACGCAAATTCGAGAGCTGAGACTTCAGTTCATTCGCTCTTTTCTTCGCTTGTTTTTCCACGGGAATCAGCCGTATCTGCACAGGTGCAATTTTTAGTGGTAGCCACCCCTCGCCTTCCGACAAGAGAAGCGCGACCAAACGCTCCACACATATAAACAAAGAACAGCGCAATTGTCCATTCCCATCGGCTTCAATTGCCGATAGCGGCCATTGCCTGCCCAGAGAATCTGTGATAGAGCCTAAAATCTTTGCTCCTGGAATCAATTTTTGATTCCACTTTTCTCGTGCAATCTCTTTTTTGGATCGTTTAGATACCAAATAATAACAGAGCTCGAAGTTAAATATATTATACATTTCATGAATCAATTGCAAGAAAGAAATGACCGTTTCATTAGATGAGGGAAGAATAACCCAATCTCTTGTTTGAAATGGCGGGTCGAGAAAACCCGTCTCCTCTTCCCACTCACTTCCCCTTTCTTCTCTCCAAAAACCAAATCCCGATCCGTCCGGAAATCCCGCCCCCATGACATGCAGATGTTCAACGGACGTTTTCTCTTTCCAGAGGGAAAAAATCTCAGCTTTTAACCTCTCGCCTTTCGGGAGCCATAGCTGGCGAGCCCCGTCAAACTTCAGGAGCTCAAGCTGCTCGGCCATTTTCAACGGGTCGTTTTTTTTCCACTTCCGAAACTTCTTTAAAAACAGCTTCAAACTT
>SLOH01000114.1 GCA_007132595.1 Waddliaceae bacterium
GCTGACGATACCAGTGCAGACGTACCGACAAAAAGCTCTGAACAGTTTATACTGCATCACTCTTGTTTGAGATTAACAATTCAACACAATCTTAAAAACTCCTGCCTGCCTGTAAAACTTTTTTTACATTTTTTAATTAATTTTTTACTTTTTGGACTTTTATTTTACTCCATTTACCATTTCTTTCCCGATGCATTTGGAACGCTCGTGAATTGGGTTCAGCAGATATTTGAATTCATAAGAGAAATGGTTCTTTGGTTGGTTGAAAAGTTTCAGACCGCGACCAACAACTAAACATGCCGCCTAAAGTTGCTGTTGTCGGAGCGGGGATTTCAGGCCTTGTTTGCGCCTATCAGCTGCAAAAAAAAGGAATTGAGGTCACAGTCTTTGAAAAAGACGCTCTACCCGGCGGCCGGATGTCGTGCTTAGAAAAAAAGGGCCTCTGCTTTGATGCAGGGGCTAATTTTTTTGTTGATAATTACAAAACACTTAAAGGGTATTGCTGTGAACTTGGCATAGAGCATAAATGGCAGCCTTTGAAAAGTGGAAAAATCTATGGTTTTTCAGAGGGTAGAATTCACCAGCTTTCCCTCTCACTCAATGCTCTGATTTTCTATTTGAAACCCGTTCCATTTCTGCAGCGCCTAAAGCTGATATACCTTCTATATACGCTTGCAAAAACCCCGATCAAAGGGTCATTTTACAACTTAACAGAGCTGACCTCCCTCGATCAGACAAATGCGTACGACTATGTTTTAGAGCATGTGGGCAAAGAGGCTGCAGACCATGTGATCGACTCATTTACCTCAACGTATCAGTTTCACGGCGCTAAGGACATTAGTTTAGCTGCAATGATTGCTTTGCTTCATGAAATGGTGACACATAACTCTGAGTTTGCGGCCTATCAGACCATCGGAGGGATGCGTCAAATCCCCATTGCTCTTGCGGAAAAGCTTCACTGTCTCTTCTCTTGTGAAGTCAACGAGGTGCGCACTTTGCCAAATGGAGTTATTGTCAAGAGTTCGAGGGGAGAAGAGCAGTTTGACGCTGTTGTCTTAGCAGCGACTGCAAATACATCGCGAGAAATTTTAAAAGATCCGACAGCTAAGCAAAGAGAATTTCTATCTCAAGTGAGATATGCGCCCACCATCATGGTCAGCTTTTTAGTCCCTGAAGAGCTGATGAAAGCGATTTATCTTGTGATGGTCCCTTTTATTGAAGGCGGGAAAATTTGCATCTACTCAAGTGAGGGGGTGAAAGGAGAGCACTTTCAAAGAGATGGACTTGTTGTTGTCAATGCCGCTTTACATAGTGCCTATGCTGAGGAAATTTTTGCTGATTCAGATGAAATAATTTTTGGCAAAGTGAGAGATGAAATCAAGCGAATCTGTCCGTACTTACAAGACTGCGACTGCATTCAAGATCATTTGCTGATCCGTTGGCAAACTGCTATGCCGATTTTTTCACATGGATACCTAAGGGAAGTTGAGAGCTTCTTAAAGGATGGACAAGGAGAGAGGAGCGTGTTTCTTTGTGGAGATTACCTCAATAGTCCTTGGACAGAAGGCAGCGCTAGGTGCGGAGAGCGTGTGGCTGAGGCACTTTACTCTTTGCAAATGCAATTGCCTCGTCCGTAGTGGGTTGCGTTTTTGTAATCACCTCATCGCCAGTAATTTTTGTGTATAGATTACATCCTGTCGAAATTGTTCCGTGCACCCCTGCGTAACCCGCCGATGCATTACACCACAATAAATTTTCAAATGGAGTATCAGCTTTTAGCCGAGTCAGTCCCATATTCGTTGGCGTCATTTTTGATCCATAGGCATTTCCTCTTGGAGCAAACATAAACCCCTCACTTGTTGTCGGCGTTCCAACAACTTTGAGATCAATATGACGCGTGAGTCCGGGGAAGTATTTCCTTTCCACTTCCTTAATCAAGTAGTTGGCAAGCTCTCGTTTTTTTGTCCGATACGCCTTAGGACTTTTTTCAAGCTCCTCCTTGAATAACGTATAGTTTGCAGCGGTCGTGATCTCTAATACTTGGCACTTATCCGGAGCCTCTCCTGGCTCATAGGTGTGGAGGGTCGGGGTGGAGAGGAAAATGAGCGGATTGTCATAGTTTCCCTTCATCATATCATCCCACATTTGATTTGCGTCCCACTGTCCGCAATGCCAGATATTAAAATTGCCAAAGCCGTGCTTGCGAAGATCGACCCCCTTGATTCCAAGGTAAATATTGAAAGCAGCAGGGGAGTATTCATACGAAAGAGGATGGAGGTGTTTTTTTGGGAAATGCTCTTTTCCAATCAGCTGCATTGCCTTTTGCGGATCCATGTTACAGATGAAATTTTCACCTTTAAACTCCTTCCCATCCTGACTTCTCACATGGGTGATCCGACCCTTCTCCTGAGAGATCTCAGAAACTTCCGTTTCGTAAAAGATATCGCAACCGGGCTGATCTTCGATGAATTTTGCCAGTCTTTCGATAAAAAATTTGTAATGCTTTTTCGGATAATACGCCCCTTCATTATATCCGCAAAAAAGACAGACATAGGCAAAAATCGAAAGTTCTTTAGGGGGAGATCCGAAGTCCCCGGAATTAGCGCTGAGAATTGTCTGGATTGGCTGGCTTAATTCACACTCATCAAAAAGATCTTGAAGTGTTTTATTTTGGTATTTAATGAGAAAATACAAGCGATACCCATCTTTTAGAAAATTCCACCATGAAATTTTAGACGGTAAGTTTGAAATTTCCTGGCTTATTTCCTCTATAATATCAATAAAACGTGCCACTTTGTCGCGTTCACCCGGATATGCATCATCAATATTCTCAATCAGTTGATTAAATCCATAAGGGATATTGACCCGCTTTTTGTCAGGAAGCGAGGCGATGTCATACCCTTGCGCGTCATAAGAACAAAATTCGATCTCATTTTCTAGACCAATTTTTTCTAAAAACTGATGAATGCGCTGCCCCGGTGCGCATCCCCATATGTAGTGAACCTGCGCACAGAAATGGTACCCCTGCATCTCAAATGTATGCGCGCACCCCCCCGGAACATCGTGCGCCTCGAGCATGCAAATACGGTAGCCTGCGTTAGCTAAAAGAGCGCCTGAAGAAAGGGCGGAAACACCTGTACCGATAATGACATAGTCATAATTTTTATTTTCTTCATAATTCTTTTGCTGTTGAATCAGTCTCTCTTCGCTTAAAGCTCCCGTACTGTGCCTTTTCATTGATTATTCCAGGTTAGACTAGGTTTTCTTACGTTGTCAGAAGAAAAATATTTCTGCAAGGAGGTTTTTTGTTCAATACCAAGGATAGATCCCGACTCACATTTTGACCTATAAACTGTCACATTTCGTGTATGAGATGAGTAAGCCCGCAGGTATTTTATTCAGGAGATTGTAAAGGACGGCGCTTCAGCATCCCTTGCAGAATTAAGGGTGTTGAAACACTTGTAATAAGGGCGATGAGTACCATCGAGGCATAGACTTCTGGAGTAATCACTGAAGAACTAAGCTTTAGCCCATAATCCATTGCCACCATCGTAATTTCCGCTCGAGGGATCATGCTTATGGCAATGACTAAAGAGCCGTATCGACTGATTTTCATAAAAAATGCAGGAAGCAATATTCCAACTATTTTCCCAAGAGCTGCTGGAATGAGAAGAAGCGCAGTCATTCCGAGTACCATTGTATATGAGGAGACCACAGCCTTAAATCCAATGGCGATAAAGAAAAATGGAATAAAGAACGCCTCTAAATCTTTAAAGGAAGCCTGCATTTTGACAGCCTCAGAATCCCGACTAAATGCAATTCCGGCAAAAAATGCACCCAAAGCAACAGAAAATCCAAGAAATGCAGCTAAACTTGCGATCATCATCCCAAATCCGATGATTGTCACAATTGGATCTGGCATATGCTCGCTTTTTTTCAGATATTGTGTGAGCTTTGGTTCAATAAATAGAGAAAATAGGAAACAAAACAACAAAAATAGAAAAAGCTGGCCGATTGTAAGTGTAGATTGAATAGCAAGTGTAGAGAGGGTAAGCGTCTCTGGACCTGCATGAATCACCGGGGCCAACTGAATCAGTATTCCCAGAAGGATAATCCCAATTACATCATCTAATGCGATCAGATCGAGAAGCAGCGCCCCCGTCTTGGAATTTAAAATTTTGTTCTCTTTCCAAATAGTGACAGTAACGCCGATACTTGTTGCTGTAAGTGCTATCGCAATAAATAAAGAACCAACCGGATGAATTGAAAGAATAGAATATGAGAGATAATAGCCGAAAATTCCTGTAATAATGACATTTGAAAGCGCGAGAATACTTGCACGACTCAGCTGAGCGAGCAGCGTCTTCATATGGCTTTGAAAGCCGATACGAAATAAAAGAGTGATAATCCCGATATCGGCTAGAAAGTATAAAATATCCGGAGCCGTATCCGGAAGAAATTTCCAATTGTCATCTAACAGGCGAAGAATCCAGCCTAAGAACACATAGCCGATTAAAGACGGAAGCTTGCGATGGTCAAGTAGCGCTTTTGTCCATAGTGAAAGTGAGACTAGAACCCCGACAAGAAAAATGAGGGTGATTTGATCGGTAAGCACTTTGTTTTCTGCGTAAATTTTAATTTGTTAATAGCAGATCGCGCATTATCTTAGAACAGGAGATTCAAGAAGACGAAGTGATTTCTTTCCAGCATCAAGCTCAGCAAGAACGTTTAATGGTACAGTCGTTTGTGACGGAATATGTCCCGAAGGAAAACCGAGCAGAACAGGGTAGGGCGCCTTTTCAAAATAGTGCTTAAATACTTTTGTTAGAGAGTCGCTCCTGTTGTCATTTCCGAGACATTTTTTCCAGCTGCATAAAATCACGCCCGCTAAATGATCGAGATGGCCTGCCTGTTTCAGCTGTGAGAGCATTCGATCGATGCGATACGGTTTTTCATCGACCTCTTCCAGCATGAGGATTTTTCCCTTTGTATCAATTTCCCATGGC
This sequence comes from Waddliaceae bacterium, assembly GCA_007132595.1. GTDB lineage: Bacteria > Chlamydiota > Chlamydiia > Chlamydiales > SLOH01 > SLOH01. The sequence continues at coordinate 5,007 of SLOH01000114.1, forward strand.
GTGCCAATAAGCGAGGTGATAATCGAAAGAGTGCCGCCCGTCAAACGCCCTCGAGCCACCCCTGGATGTATCGTTTGAATCGGATGACCTTTTAAGGGGAAGTTGGAGGGGTTTTTGTAGAGATATTGGTCGTTTTTTGAGTTTGAGACAATGTTCCAAAGCTCTGTTTCGTTATATGTCAGCCTGCGAGTGGTCGGAGAGACATAGACGTGGTCCATATTCGGACCTAAAAAAGTGACAAGACCGGTTTTTTTATTGATTGCCGCATGTAGGGCGGTAATGTCGCTCATTCCGATTAAGACTTTTGGGTGTTTTTTTATAAATGAATAATCAATCAGATCGAGAATTCTAGAGCAGCCATATCCGCCGCGGTAGCACCAGATGCCTTTTGTCTCAGGGTCGGTCCACGCCTCCATAAACATCTCAGCGCGTTTCTTGTCATTTCCCGCAAAATAGCCGTCAGCCTCTCTTACATTTCGGGCTAAACGTACCTTGTACCCTCGTGCAATTAAAAGACGAATTCCGGCAGCGATTGCCTCGTCATCCTCTTTTGCAGGAGAAGCCGGAGCGACGATTGCAATTGTATCGCCCGTTTTAAGCGCAGGTGGGAAAATCGGCTCTAACGCATTGAGCGTAAAGATGGAAAGAGTGAAAAAGTAAAAAATATATCGAATCATATATTGAAGAGTGTAGAAGAATAAGGTGTTAATCTCAATCCATAAGATATCTAGAGGCCATTTTTTAAAAAATTCCACCATGCTCTCCCGAAAAAAAAGCAGACCTTAATAAGGTCTGCTATTTATCGGAAGGCATGGGATGGACTGCGACGTTGCCACGTCTTGCCCTTCGGGTGGCTTGCGCTGCAAGCCATCATCCCTCTCTTCCAAAAAAAAAGCAGACCCCATAAGGTCTGCTATTTATCGGAAGAGGAGGGATTCGAACCCCCGGACGGTTTCCCGTCTTCTGTTTTCAAGACAGACGCATTCGGCCACTCTGCCACTCTTCCTTAAATTCGCTTTTCAACGATTAGTACACCATTTATACAGACCTGAGAAAATTTATTCAACCGTTTTTTAAATGTTTTTTAAAAAATAAATTTTACAAAAAA
>SLOH01000031.1 GCA_007132595.1 Waddliaceae bacterium
TCAAGACTTGTGCTAAAAAATCTCAAAATACAACTCAACTCAATCGGCGATCAAGAGACAAGGCTTGAATACCGCTCACAGCTTCGCAAGTATCTTGCCGAGAGCTTCGACCTTCTCTCCCCCGAGAGCCAAGAGAGATTTAACACAAACCCTTTGCGCATTCTCGACTCAAAAGACCCGCGTGACAAAGAAATACTGAAAAACGCCCCACCGCTTGTCGACTTCCTCAACGAAGAGTCAAGAGAGCATTTTCAAAACGTCCAGTTGCTTCTCAAACAATTAAAGATCCCTTTTGAGCTTAATCCTCGCCTCGTTCGTGGACTTGACTACTACAATCGAACGGTCTTTGAAATCACTTCTGAGAGTCTTGGAGCGCAAAACAGTATCGCCGGCGGCGGGCGCTACGATGGGCTGATTCAAACGCTTGGAGGACCCCAAACCCCCGCGCTTGGATTTGGAGTCGGCTTAGAACGCTTAATCCAAACGATTATCAATCAAAAGCGACCTGCCCCCCCGCCTGCAGCTCCGGTTTTATACTTTATTCCTCTAGGAGACGAAGCAAAGCAGACATGCTTTACGCTCACCCACCAACTAAGAGCCGATGGAATCTTTGCCCAAATGGATTTATCCGGGAAAAAACTCGGAAAAATGATGACCACAGCAAACAACATGGGCGCAAAATTCGTCGCTGTCGTAGGGGAGGAGGAGCTTGCCAAAGGGGAAGTCGAACTAAAGGAAATGCACTCGGGCACAACCCATAAAGCGCCACTTTTTAACCTCTCTCGCATTTTACGTGTAGAAGCGAAAGGCGACAGCTTTATCCAGGTGTGGAATGAAATGAATGAGCCCTTCAGTCATCCGCTAGAAGCGGCATTTTTTCTTGAAAAAATCAAACACTCCATCGAAGAGACAAATACACTGTCAGAAACCCTCAAAGACGCCATGAAAAAAATGGAAGAACTTCTATGAAAGACCTGGGAATCCAAGGCACACGTGCATAATTTCTCTTTCTAAACATCTTAACTACTTTAATTTACGGATCGCAATGTTAGACTATCGACCCACACATAAAAACCATCAACTGACAAAAGAAGATATTGGAAAAACTGTCACACTTTCCGGCTGGGTCCATCGCGCGCGCGATCACGGCGGGCTTATTTTCGTCGATCTACGCGATCGTTTTGGGCTGACCCAAGCGGTCTTTGACCCGGAAAAAAACTTAAAACTTCACTCGCGTGCGGAAAAACTGCGAAGCGAGTGGGTGATTACTCTCCAAGGCACAGTCGTTTCGCGCGCTGAAGGGATGTCCAACCCTAAACTTCCAACCGGAGAGATAGAGGTTGAAGTGCATGAGATGGAAGTGCTTTCAAAATCTAAAACTCCCCCGATTTCAATTTCAGATGCAAAGGTTGAAGCAGGCGATGAGGTGCGCCTGAAGTATCGCTACCTCGATATCCGCAGAGGAAGGATTGCAAACAACCTAATTTTGCGCCACAAGGCGCAACTTGCTGCGCGCAACTTTCTCGACAAACAGGAGTATCTTGAAATCACGACCCCAATTATGGCAAAATCCACTCCTGAGACCGGCGCTAGAGACTACCTTGTACCTTCAAGAGTGTATCCTGGCTCTTTCTTTGCGCTCCCGCAGTCTCCTCAGATCTATAAGCAGCTTCTCATGCTCTCTGGGATGCACCGCTATTTCCAAATCGCCCAGTGCTTTAGAGATGAAGATTTAAGATCTGATCGCCAGCCGGAATTTACTCAAGTCGACATTGAAATGAGCTTTGCAACTCCTGAAGAGCTAATGGCACTCACTGAGAACCTGGTAAAAGAGATTTTTCTCACATGTAAAGGGATCGAAATTAAAGCTCCTTTTCAAAGGCTCACGTATGAAGACTGCATGAAAAGATACGGGACAGACAAGCCCGACACCCGATTTGGGATGGAAATTGCAATTATTGATGACATCGCAAGCCGCTCAACCTTTTCGGTCTTCAAGGAACAGATCGAGTCAGAAGGAACTGTCCGCGGCATCTGTGTCAAAGGCGGCGCTGATATCTCTCGAAAGAGTATCGATGACTACACAAAGTTTGTCGGGCAACTAGGAATCCGAGGGCTTGCTTGGATGAAGTACCAAGAAGAGGGTCTCTCATCGAGCATAGTCAAATTCTTCTCGGAGGAGCAGCAGCAGCAGCTCATCGACCGAACAGGTGCTGAAAAAGGCGATCTTATTTTTATGATCGCAGATGAAAAATCAAACACTCTGCAAGCACTTGACCACTTAAGGCGCAAGCTTGCGAGAGATCGCGATCTTATCCCGAAAAATGTGTATGAACCGCTTTGGGTGACAGACTTCCCCCTATTTCACTGGAACAAGGAAGAGCAAATCATTGAAAGTGAGCACCATCCATTCACCTCCCCACACTTTGAGGATCTATCACTTCTAGATAGCGACCCTTTGAAAGTACGCTCTCTTGGTTATGATCTCGTTCTTCACGGTCATGAAATTGGTGGGGGCTCACAAAGGATTCACGACAATAATCTACAGACAAAAATCTTTGAGATCCTTCAGCTAACTCCTGAAGAAGTCAAACGTCGGTTTGGCTTCTTTCTTGATGCGCTTAGCTTTGGAACTCCTCCTCACCTGGGGATTGCCCTTGGCCTTGACCGGCTAATGATGATCCTCTGTGACACGGAAAATATCCGCGATGTGATCGCATTTCCTAAAACACAAAAGGCGGCAGATCTAATGAGCTCAAGCCCTTCTGAAGTGGCAAAGTCGCAGCTCGACCTTTTAAAACTATCTATAGAGGTACCCGATGAATAAATGTATTCTTTGCTTGATACTAATGACAACTGCTTGCTTTGCAAATGAGCAAGAAAGCGATTTTAAACCGCTAACCAAACAAGAGATCAAAACGCTTTCTGAAGCATTTGGTCACTTTATCGGTAAAACTGTCAATACTCCTGGCGTTTCTTTTGATTTAGATAGTCTAATCAAAGGAATGCGAGACGAAGCTGCCGGACGTCCCTCCCCTCTTTCCGATGAAGAGACAGAAGAGATGATGAAACGCATGCAGATGCAAGCAATCAGTGCACTTGCTCAAACGAACTTAAAGGAAGCGCAAGACTTTCTAAAGGACAATAAGGAAAAGCAAGGCGTCCGAGAAATTGTTCCCGGAAAACTGCAAGCAATCATCTTAGAGGAAGGTAAAGGAGAAACAGTCGGCGAGAGTGACACTCCTGTCGTTCATTTCACAGGAACTTTCCTATCAGGAGATATGTTCACCTCAACAGAGCAGCTTGGAAAAGCGATCCCACTGCCTTTGGACGGAACCATCGAGGGATTTAAAAAAGGAGTCCCCGGAATGAAAGAAGGAGAGAAGAGAAAGCTCTTTATCCATCCCGATCTTGCCTACGGCACTTCAGGGCAACTTCCCCCAAACTCTTTGCTTATTTTCGAAATTGAGGTCGTAAAACTCCATGCGACTGACGAAGATCAAACATCCGAGGGAAATTGAAGGTCGTTCTTTTTGAACCGCAAATCCCGCAAAATACGGGAAATATCGTCCGCACCTGTTCTGTTACAGGGTGCGGACTTATTCTTGTCGAGCCCCTTGGCTTTTCCACAGCATCTCGCCACTTAAAACGCGCAGGACTCGATTACTGGGAAGGCGTCAACCTTATGAAAATAGATAACTTAGACACTTTCTTAGAGGAGACTTCCGACCCCTTCTGGTTTTTTTCAAGCAAAGCTAAAGTCAACTACACAGATGTCTCATTCACAAGTCGCGATTTGCTTATTTTTGGCTCCGAAACCTCCGGCTTGCCGGCCCACTTTGAGCAAAAGTATAGCAAGCGTTTTCTTCGACTTCCGATGCAAAATGACAAGCGCTGTTTAAATCTAGCCACATCCGCTGGAATTGCTGTTTATGAAGCGTGGAGACAGCAAGGATTCCAATCTTAATTACCCGGCTTTTCTAGAAACCTCTGATTAACTCAGGATAATGATATTTTGCATGAATTTTTTCAAAAATTCGAAAAAACAAACGAACTTAGATTGTTTATAGTTTTCAGAGAAAATAGAGTGAAAAAAAGCGAAAGATTGACTCTTTCGCTTTCGAAATTTAAAGCTCAGCGACCATTGACTTAAGCTCATCTGCATCCTTAACGCCAACAATGCGCTTGGATTCGTTTCCATCTTTAAAGATAATAATCGTTGGAATAGATGTAACACCAAGAGCCGCCGGCTTGTTTTGCGAACTTTCAATGTCAAATTTTGCTACCTTCACTTCATCTAGAGAGGAGGCAAGCTCTTCAATTACAGGTTCCATCATCCGGCATGGACCGCACCAATCGGCGTAGAAATCAACAATTGTCACTCCACTTGCGATTTCCTGGTCAAAATTATCATCGTTTAAATGTTTGATATTTTCGGACATTATTTTCCTCCATTAAGAAATCAGTCTCCCACACCCGAGCTGTTTTTTCCAAGAAAAAAATCCGCATCTATGCTAACATATTTCGCATGAAAAGCTACTGGATCCTAAGTTACTACTCCTATACAGACCTTATCGACCCTCATCAAGAGGTAAAAAATCATAAGGATTTTTTTAAATCCAGAGATATCAAAAGCAGAGTGTATATTTCAGAGCAAGGAATCAATGGCCAACTCAGCGCATCCATTTCGCACGCTGAGGAGTATATGGAGTGGCTAAAAGCAAAACAGCCGTTTAAAGATATCGCATTCAAAATTCATCCCTTTGACGAGCATGTTTTCCCTAGAACGACTGTTAAGTACCGTAAACAGCTTGTCGGTTATGACATGACAGCTGACCTTTCAAAAGGCGGCGAGCATATTTCTCCAAAGAAATGGAGAGAGTTGCTAGAAAGTGACAAAGATCTGTTACATCTGGATGTTAGAAACAGCTTTGAGTGGGATATCGGGCACTTCAAGGAGGCTGAAAGAGCGCCTTGCCAAACATCAAGAGACTTTGCAAAATTTGCAGACGATCTTGCCAACCGCGAGGGTGCAAAGGAAAAACCCGTCATGATGTCTTGCACCGGTGGGATCAGGTGTGAAATTTTCTCCGCCGTGCTTAAGGAAAAGGGATTTAAAAACGTATTTCAGTTAGATGGTGGAATGATCAACTACGGGCTAGAAGAGGATGGAGAGCATTGGCTTGGAAAGCTATTTGTCTTTGATGATCGGATGGCAGTTCCTTTAAACGAAAAAAGCGCCACCGTCATCGGAAAGTGTTACCACTGCAACTGCCCGATTGATGATTACTATAACTGCGCCAATATGGACTGTAACTTCCTATTCTTAAGCTGCAGCGATTGTATTAAAAGGTTAGAAGGTTGCTGTAGCACGCAGTGTCAAAATGCCCCTCGCTTGCGCCCTGTCTCAGAACAGAATCCAAACAAGCCCTTTCGAAAGAAATACCACTACGACAGCTCCCTTTAATTCCATGTCTTTCTCAGTAACTTAAGCATTCGCTCCTGAGTGTCACTTAAAACAACGGTAAGGCCTGGTTTCACTCCTTGTTCCGAAAGCTTAAAGGCGCGCATTGTATTGCAAATCCGGCCATCCAAACGCACTCCAATCCCTTCCACCCTCGCCATATTGCCATAGTCTCCAAACATCTTAAGGGTAAGTTCGCAAGCAGTAATCATGAATACCACCTTCTTCTTCGGGTGATTATGCAGAGTCTCAAAGATTTTAGCCCCTATGTAGTGCACTGTTGGAATAACCAAGGTGATCACTCTCTCTTTTGGCAGTAGACTCATCATTTTACCAATAAAACATTGGCGACAGACAGCGCTCTTTGGATCATTGTCGCAATTAGAAGTGAAGCGACCCGATGGGCACTCAAAAGGTTTATGGCAATACGAAAAACCGACCACTAAAAGAGTCTCTTCCTGCTCAATTTTTTTTGAAAATTGCTCCTCATTTTCCAGCCCATACAGAAAAAAATCTCCA
>SLOH01000070.1 GCA_007132595.1 Waddliaceae bacterium
AGGAAAAAACCGGTCCCACAGATCATCTTGAACCGTCAGTGACCTATGAGAATTTGATCAAAGCATCGGAGTTAAAATACTCAGGCAGCGCTCCTATGATTCTGCTTCAGTTCCATCCTGAATTTCACCAAGCAACATCAGCAGATAGTATAGAGAGGGAATTGATTGATTTTGGCCTAGATGTCATAACATCTAAACGCAATGAGGCATTTTGGGAAATTCTTTCGGATAGTGCAAAAGCGTATCGCATCAAAAAAATTGCACTCTCAAAGCTGGCGAAGCATATGCAGTTAACTTGCGCTTTCGGCCAGGAGTTTGAAGTCAAAAGGAGTGACTCTTTCCTTTTCATGAGCTTTCAATCGATTTCTTCTCAAGAAACAACATGCTGAAGATAAAATTGATTTATTTGACCGAAGGCTTGTGGCATTGTCAGGTTGATTCCACATTCGTTGGCAAGTGTCCGGTAAAGAGTTGTCCATGTTTTGGGTGGCTCACTCAGAGATACAGGAAGTGAATGTGTCTTACGTGTGTTAAAAACTTTTTGAATAGTCTTTCTGAAAGTGCCTACATCGATACTTCTGTGCTCTGTCAAAAGAAGCATATCAATCAAATCCTTTACCCTAGAATTCAACTTCTCTTCACGTGGAAGAGAATAAGCGTGAAGTTTTTCTGCAAGTTGTTGCTCAATAGAAATCATTCTCATTCTAGGAGTTTTTATCCCGCAATATTCCAACCAATCAGAACTATTCACTTGTTCAATTTCATCTGCGATAACATCTGCTCCAACATCCAACTGGAAACGGACAAAAAGACGTCTATCAACAAATGAAGAAACTGAATATCTGGCGCCCCCGTAAGGGGCATTATCCAGGTCCATTCGAGATTCACTAACCTCAAAGGAAAAATAATCCTCTAAATCAAGTTTTACCAATTCGCGAATCTCTCGAATGATGACAGTCTCCATCAACGACTCATCTATTCCAGTCCTGTGAAGGCAAGTTAAATCTATATCTTTCGTGGCTCTAGCTGCAGTAAAACGAAGTTCCATCGCATACCCACCTTTCAGAACAAAGCCATCGGAACCTTGGTGGAAAATACGAGCCAACAACCTCTCAAAAGCCACTTTCCTTCTCACCCTCTGTAAGTCCTGGTTCGTTTTTTCAGCCACACTTTTTAAACGCGCCTCCAAACTTTTACGAAAATCAGTCGCTGTTTTAAATACTGTTGTCATTTGAGCACTCTTTTAATTTTTTGATAAATCTCAGGTTTTGTTTGCTTAAGAGAGTCCAACTCCCTTTCGAGAAGGAGACCACGGCCCAAGGCTTGTTGAACCGCCTGCCCGATAAAGTTATCAGCAACGGTTCCCGCGGTCACGCAATCAATGATGGTTCTTAGAGGAGTGGTCACCTTATATCCCTGTCTTTCTTCAATATCTGAATCTTCTAGAGCATTTCTATGCAAGCGGAGTAGCTTAGGTGGTTTTTTACGTCTTCGAAAATTAAGTGGAACAGTCATATGCATCTTAGAGGGCATTACATCGGAAAGCTCATGAATATCTAAAGCCGTTTCATGAGACCAAACCCCTTGCGGCACATCCTCGATATTCCTACTCCATAGGAACCACAAGACAAGTTCAGGTCTTTCTGTCACAGGATACCTAGCTAATCGGTAGACACCTCTTTCCTCTTGGGTCCATTCCCCCAAAGCAAGCTTTAAATGAAAATTAGAACGCTTATAGTTGCACTCTTCTGCCTGTTTTGCAGTAAAAAAACCTTGCTGACGGTCTGCTATCTCAAAGAGTTGATTCTGACTTCCCATACACCAATGTTATAAATTTTATGGTATTGGTGCAATGGTTAGTTTGGGTTTAAGTGTTGATTTGTATAACATATTTAAAATCTGATACTTAAAATAATTTACATTTCAGAATAATGAACTCTATAGTGCTGTTGAACTATCCCTAATGGATTAACTTTGAGTTAACATCAACCTGTTTAAGTTTTTATCATTTACTGTGTTAGAATACTTACCTAAAATCGAATCCAAATAGAGGGCAGGAAAGTGTACGGACAACAAGGTTCTGAAGTCGATAGTGCACTTAGTTTATACGAAAAGCCGCAGGCAAATGCCTACTACTCAACAGAAGTCGTGACACTTTTTTTGAGGGCTAGAGAAAAAATATTAATGCTCAAACGAGCCGACCTGCAAACTGCACCTTTGCAGTGGTGTATACCTGGAGGAAAGGTAGAGGAAGGGGAGTTATTAGTAGATGCATTAATGCGAGAGTTAATGGAAGAGCTTTCATGGACTCCTCTAAAAGAGAAGATTGAGTACCTCAAAGAACTTTATGTTCATCATCCTATCTATAAATATCGTCTGCATCTATTTCAATGCGTATTGGATGAAATTCCAGAAATTCAGCTCAATCAAAGAGAGCATATAGAATATACCTGGATTGAGGAGAGTGAAATTGACACTCTAGACTTAATAGACGGTCAATATGAGGCCTATTGTTTGACATACGACAAGGAATAAAATGAGAGAAAGGTCTAAAGGTGGCGGTTGTCTTTCACTTGAAAAATTTTTCAAATGAGAAGAAGTTTTAGAGTGCCGGCGTTTTTTGGTGACTTTCTGGTTAGGCAGGTGGCCAAAAAATGGGGGCGGTTGGATAAGATAGGTTCTTTAAGAAAAATGAGAGAGCCCCAAGCTGTTGGCAACCTGAGCTCTCTCGCGGTTTGGCATGCTCGGAGTGGGACTCGAACCCACACGCTGTTACCAGCAAGGGATTTTAAGTCCCTAGTGTCTACCATTCCACCATCCGAGCGAGGGGAATAATTTACCTTAAAACCGAATGGATTGTCAAGATTTAGTCGCTAAATTCAAGCAGACAGATGAGATTAATGGGAAAAAATGGTAGGATATAAGGTCATCCCAGGAGAAACTTCGTGAACAAAAATGCCATTGTACTACTGATCTTCTCTCTGACATTTGTCGTTGTTTGCAGTCTGGACATGTACCTTCCGATTGCTCCTCAACTGGCCGATGTCTTTAAGGTCTCGCCGCATATGATTAAGCTCAATTTTATGCTTGGACCTCTGACGGCCGGGCTGATCGGCATTCCAATCGGGCACTTCTCAGATTGTTATGGAAGACGTCCGCTCATGTTTCTTAGCCTTGTGTTTTTTCTTTTCGGGTTTATTTTTTGCGCGAGAAGCGAATCAATCGAAATGTTTTATTTTGGGAGGTTCCTAGGGTCTCTTGGTGTGGGAGGGCTGCTCGTATTGTGCAGTGCAATACTTTCTGACTTATTCAAAGGAGCGGAGCTTGCGCGCTATATCGGACTTTTCGCGCTCATATTTCCGATCGCGTTTGCCAGCGCGCCTGTGATTGGCGCCCAAGTGTATGTGTGGCTCGGGTGGCGCGCGATTTTTTGGGGGCTTTTCATTGTCTCAATTCCAATTGCATTGGGGATCGCTTTTTATATGTCCGAGACTTGTCGAAAGGAGGGGAAAAGCTCCATGCTTTCGTTGATGTGGAAAATGTCGACATCAAAGCTTGGGCTGGCTCTTGCATTGACACATGCGGTTCCTGTGACAATTGGCGCTATTTTTACCGTCAACGGCTCTTTTCTCTACTACAATGTATTTCATTTTGATTCTGTTTCTTTTTCTTTTGTTCAGGCAACCCCAGTCTTTGCGCAGTGTTTAGGGACGCTTTTATACCGCCGAGTGGTGCATGCGACGGGACCGAAACAAACGCTCAAGATGGGTTCTTGGGTGGCCGGGTTGTACAGCATCGTCTGTCTGCTGATGATTTTTAATGTCTTTGCCGGGCCTTGGGTGTCGGTTTTAGCTGTTTGCTTGTTTTCGTTAGGGGGGACGTTTGTGATTATCTCGGCAGCCACTCTTTTATTAGACTGCTCAGAGTATAACAAGGGGTTTATCTCGTCTTTTTTAAGTCTTGTGAAAAATATTGTGATCGCAGTTGTGATCGCAGCGACGAGTTTTCTTCCGAGCCACTCGGTCGTTCCGATTTTTAGCGCGATGTTTTTCGTTTCATTGCTGACTGTTTTGCTTGTCTTTTCCTCGCTTCAAGCACTTGAAAAGCAAAAAGCGCTCTCTTTAAACAGCTGATTTTAGGTTCTTTAATAAGAGCTTATGAGTAATCGTCTTCTAATGCGGAGTCGTCCTTTACAAGGATTTTTCGTGCCTTGGATCCATTCGCAGGGCCGACAATTCCGTGTTGCTCGAGCTGGTCGATGAGGCTGGCTGCTCTGGCATAGCCGATCTTGAGCTTACGTTGTAGAAAGGTGGTCGACGCGTTATTCGTGGAGATCACTGTCTCATACGCCTTTTCGTAAAGAGAATCCACGTCGGTTGGGTTGGGGGCTGATAAGTCAGCAAACATTTCAGGGTCATCGAAGGATTTTATCACGTAGTCAGTCGGCGCTTGGCCGCAAATCGTATCGATCACCGAGTGAATGTCCTCATCTTTAACAAAAACCCCTTGGGCGCGGGTGAGGTGCGAGGTCCCGGGCGGAAGATACAGCATGTCTCCATTGCCAAGAAGTGTCTCGGCGCCAACTTCATCGAGAATAATTTGGCTGTTAATGCGGCTGGCAACTTTAAAGGCAATGCGAGTGGGGAAGTTTGCCTTAATCAACCCTGTGATAACTTCGCGCGAGGGTCTTTGCGTGGCAAGAATCAGGTGAATCCCGACAGCTCTAGCCATCTGGGCAATGCGGGCAATATATGTCTCCATTTCATTACTTGAGACCATCATCAGGTCGGCAAGTTCATCTACAATAGCAACAATATAGGGCATTTTTTCCGGGATTTCCGGGCCGAGAGACTCTTCAAACTCTTGGTTTACTTTGCGCTGGTTAAAGCCGTCGATGTTTCTGACGCCGACAAGTTTGAGAATTTCGTACCGTTTTTCCATCTCCTTCACTAGCCACTGCATGGCTGTAGCGGCGCCTTGCGGTTCTGTGATGACTGGCGCTAGCATGTGGGGGAGTCGGGTATATGGAGTCAGTTCAACTTTCTTGGGGTCGACCATCATGAGTTTAATTTCATCCGGCTTGGCATTCATTAAAATTGACATGACAATCGTATTAATGCAGACAGATTTACCGGCGCCGGTGGCTCCTGCAATAATGCAGTGGGGCATTTTAGCAAGATCGCTCATGACATATTCGCCGGAAACGGTTTTGCCAAGAAGCACGGGGATGCGAAATTTTTTCCCGCTTTTTTGGTACGCCGATAGAATTTCTTTAAAGCCGACTGTTTGCGGGTTGGGGTTGGGGACTTCGATTCCAATCGCTGCTTTTCCAGGAATCGGGGCAATGATACGGATGGATTGCGCCTCCATATTTAAGGCGATGTCATTTTGCAGTGCCTTAATTTTTTGCACTTTGACCCCAATTGCCGGGTGCACTTCAAAGGAGGTAATGGTCGGTCCGCAGTTGATCTGCCCGACTTTTGCCTCGATGCCAAAGCTTACAAGCGTCTCTTCGAGCACTTCCGCCTGTCGCCTGAGATCTTTTCTTAAGGTGGATTGATCAAGTTTTGGCGGGGTTGAGAGAAGAGAAGGCGCAGGGAGTTTGAAGCTTGCAAAGTTCCCAGTCTCGATTTGTTTAGAGAAGTTCGGAGATTTTTTTGGTTTAGGTGCGGGCGCAGGGGTGTAGTTTTGCTTTATATCGCCGCTGATCGAGGGTCTTTCCTTAAATATTTTTCTCGGTTGGATCTCAAGTAGGTCACTGGAACTGTCTTCATCTTTTGGGATGCTGACCTTTACCCATCGTTGATCTTCAATCTCCTCCTTTGCCGCATGCCACTTCTCTCTTAAGTAATAAAAAAGGCGGCTGGCAAAAGCAAGAGGGGAGATCTTTAAAATTTTCAGAATGCAGTAACCGGTTGTAAGGGTAAAAAACGAAAAGACTCCC
>SLOH01000175.1 GCA_007132595.1 Waddliaceae bacterium
ATAAAGGGATAAGTTACCATAAAAAATGATGTTAGGACACCTGATTCAACTCAATTTTGACAAGATAATGCAAACGCGCTCTTATACGATGATTATCTTAGGAGCCGGTGAAAAGCGGTTTGCAATCTACACGGATCCATCTCTCGGGCGTACGCTGCAGCTATACCTTACAGGTGCTGAAAAACCAAGGCCCCTGACACACGATTTAATTGATTCAATTCTTTTAGGAATGGATATCCGTTTGAAGCAAGTGGTCATCATCGATTTACAAGACACCATCTATCACTCAAGAATTTTTCTTGAACAGCAACAAGGTGACACTAGACGGATTATCGAGATTGATGCGCGGCCATCGGACTCAATCACCTTAGCTCTTATGCAAAATGCCCCTCTCTATTGCACGCAAGAAGTGCTAGATAAAACCATTCCGGTTGAGGATTAATTTCTTTTCTTTGAATTGTTCAAAGATTACTTTAATATTCGATATTGAATTTTTTGTTTGCAAGCTCAACCAGAGAAGAGACAGCCTCCTCGGCGTCGACTCCGATTGCCTCGATTTTAATTCGAGTTCCTTTACTTGCTGCGAGCATGAGAACGCCCAAGATTGATTTTGCGTTTACTTCATTTTTTTTATGAATCAACCGTATGTTCGACTTAAACCGAGCCGCACACTTAACAATTTCTGTTGCGGGACGCGTATGTAATCCACGATCATTTTTCACTTTAAATACATCAGAGGCCTGGCAGCCACCTAAAACTTCCTCTTGCATCCTACTCACTACCTTTTCACTTTACGGCTCAACTTAACAAACGAATCATTTGCGTGCCATTTTTTTCGACAAAAAAAGATTCTAATGATAGAAATGTATACTAGAAAAATTATATTCAGGAAGAAAAATGGCAATTAAACGCACAGATGTTAACCCAAGTGATTGCTGGGACACAGAGTCTCTTTACGCAAATTTAGAATCATGGAAAAAAGAATTCGAAGCAGTTGCCTCTCAAGGAGAAAAACCTCTTTGGCCAGCAATTGCAGAAGGTAGAGGAAAACTGAAAGAAAGGCTGAAAAGTGTCTACGAAGAAATTCTTTCTACCGGGCGTAAAATTGAAAAACTCTACGTTTGGGCGCACCTCAAGCACGATGAAGATATCGCAGAAGATGCTTATCAAAACGCGTTTTTGCAAATTTCCGGGCTCTATCACGCCTTTGCTGAAGAGATCTCCTGGTTTGAACCTGAGCTGCTTTCTTTACCCGATTCGACGCTTCAAAAATTGTTAAACTCAAGAGAACTTGAGCCCTACAAGTTTGCCATCGAAAAACTGATCCGCCTTAAACCGCACACTCTCCCTGCAGAACAAGCAAAACTTGTTGCACTTGCCGGACAAGCGCTCGACACCCCTCAAAGAGCCTTTAGCGCACTGAATGATGCAGATCTTGACTTTGGCTTTATCGAAGACCAAAAGGGAGAGACGCACGAGCTTACTCACGCTAAATACCAATTATTCTTGCGAGACAAAGACCGTGTCTTACGCAAAAATGCATTTTACGCGATGCAAAACAGCTACAAGGAGTATGAAAACACCCTAAGTTCGCTCATCCAAGGACAAGTGCACGCTCACCATTTTTATGCCCATACCCACCACTATCCGAGCTGTCTATCCGCTGCTCTCTACCCAAAAAACATTGACACTCAAGTGTATGCAAACCTGATTCAAACGACGAATCAGAACCTTGAATCGATCCACAAGTACATGCGTCTGCGGAAGAAATTAATGGGTTTAGACGAACTTCATCTTTATGACCTTGCCACCCCACTTTGCAAAGAACCAAGAGCAAATATCCCCTATCAAGAAGCTGTAGAACTTGTGATAGCATCTGTTGCACCTCTCGGCTCTGAATACCAAAACATCCTTGCAAAAGGGCTGAAAGAAAATCGATGGGTCGATCGATTCGAAAATCAAAATAAACGCTCGGGCGCCTACTCAAGTGGATGCTATGATAGCATGCCCTACATGCTAATGAATTATAATGGCACCATTCGCGATGTATTTACCCTCGCACATGAAGCGGGCCACAGCATGCATAGCTACTACAGCAATCACGAGCAGCCGTACCATTACGCAAACTATCCGATTTTTTTAGCAGAAATTGCCTCTACATTTAATGAAGATCTATTGACTCGGTATTTGATTGATAACAGCGCAACCCAAGAGGAAAAAGCGTATTACCTCAATCAAAAAATCGATGACCTTAGAGCGACGTTTTTCAGACAGACAATGTTTGCTGAATTTGAACTCTTTATTCACGAATGCGCGGAAAAGCATATCCCACTCACGCCCAACTTTTTAAAACAGGAGTACCATAAACTCAATCAGAAGTATTTCGGTAAAGACGTCGTTGTCGACACTGTATCTGCCATCGAATGGGCGCGTATTCCACATTTTTATTATAATTTCTATGTCTACCAATATGCTACTGGCATTAGCGCCGCCCTTGACTTGAGTAATCAAGTCCACTTAACCGGTGATAGCAGCCGATACCTCACATTCTTAAAAGGTGGATCGCATCAATATCCTTTAGATCTATTAGAATCTGCAGGAGTCGACCTGCGAGGTAAGCAGCCGATACTCTCTGCCATTACAACCTTTGATTCGATGGTCGATGAGCTGGAAAAGCTACTGGCTGAGAATGTTTCAACCTCTGTAAACTAATCATTTTTGATTCGTCTCACTAGGTAAACACTCTTTTTTTGGCAGACAAAATATGAGAGTGCTAATTTTTGCTTGCGTATATTTCGAATCCTTGAATATAATCCAAGTAGCAAACTACCAAACAGGAGAGAAACAATGACAAACACCAAAGTGAAAGACAAAACTACATTCAAGCCTCTTGGCAATCGCGTTCTCCTTCAACGCCTTGAGCCGGAAGAAACTCTTAAAGGAGGCATCATTCTCCCGGATGCAGCGAAGAAAAAACAGGAAAAAGCGAAAGTGATTGCAATCGGACCTGGAAAAACTGACAAAAGCGGCAACCTACTTCCAATGCCTGTAAGTGAGGGGAATATCGTTTTTATGGAAAAATACTCAGGTCAAGAAATCACATTGAACGACGAAGAGTTTGTGATCGTCCGAGCCGACGACATTATTGCAATTATCGAAGAATAGGAGATAACCATGGCACCAAAAGTACTAAAATTTAAAGAAGAAGCAAGACAAAAGATTCTAAAAGGCGTAGAAACCTTAGCGAACGCCGTTCGAATCACACTTGGACCGAAAGGACGCAATGTTGTTATCGACAAATCCTTCGGCTCCCCTCACATTACTAAAGACGGTGTGACAGTTGCAAAAGAGATTGAGCTTGAGGACAAGTTCGAAAATATGGGCGCGCAAATGGTAAAAGAAGTGGCCAACAAAACTGCTGATAAAGCAGGTGATGGAACCACAACAGCCACCGTTCTTGCCGATGCGATCTACCGTGAAGGGATGCGCAACGTCACAGCCGGCGCGAATCCAATGGAACTCAAGCGCGGCATGGAAAAAGCTCTTAAAGTCGTGACTAAAGAGCTGCTTGCTCTAAGTAAAGATGTTAAAGACAGAAAAGAAATTGCCCAAGTGGCAACGATTTCCGCCAATAACGACAATGAAATTGGAGAGATCATCGCCGAAGCAATGGAGCGCGTGGGAAAAGATGGGACTGTCACTGTAGAAGAGGGAAAAGGCCTTGAGACGACACTTGATGTTGTCGAAGGGATGAACTTCGATCGCGGCTACCTATCTGCCTACTTCATGACAAATGCCGAAACACAAGAGTGTGTACAAGAAGGAGCATATGTCCTGATCCACGAGAAAAAAATTTCCAATGCAAAGGACTTAATCCCTGTTCTTCAAGCTGTTGCAGAAACTGGAAAGCACCTACTGATTATTGCAGAAGATGTTGACAGTGAAGCTCTTGCCACACTTGTTGTTAACCGCTTACGCGCTGGTCTCAAAGTGTGTGCTGTTAAAGCGCCAGGATTTGGTGATCGTCGCAAAGCAATGCTTGAAGATATTGCGATTGTCACAGGTGGCCAAGTCATCAGTGAAGAGCTCGGCTTTAAACTCGAAAATGTGACACTTGAGATGCTCGGTCAAGTGAAGAAGTCTGTTGTCACAAAAGATGAAACAACTCTGATCGAAGGTGCTGGGGTATCGACAAAAATTCAAGAGCGCATCTCTCAGCTCAAGCAGCAGATCGAAAATAGCGACTCAGATTACGATCGCGAAAAACTCCAAGAGCGACTTGCTAAGCTTGCTGGCGGTGTTGCTGTGATCCATGTGGGCGCTGCGACTGAAGTTGAGATGAAAGAGAAAAAAGACCGTGTCGACGACGCTCAGCACGCCACAAGAGCAGCTGTTCAAGGCGGCATTCTACCAGGTGGTGGAGTTGCTCTTATCCGTGCAATTCCAGCTGTTGTTGCGTTTGCATCAACACTTCCGAGTGAAGATGAAAAGACAGGGGCGAGGATTATTGCCAAAGCGCTCACATCCCCTCTACGTCAAATTGCAGCAAATGCAGGACAAGAAGGATCCATCGTCATTCAGAAGGTCGAGGCTCTTGAAGGCACACTCGGTTATAACGCGCTGACCGATGAGTATGTCGATATGATCGAAGCTGGAATCCTTGACCCAACTAATGTCACAAGAAGCGCGCTTGAAAATGCCGTTTCTGTTGCAGGTATGCTGTTAACGACTGAGGCGATTGTCACAGAAATTGCAGAAGAAAAATCGGCAGCTCCAGCTGGAATGCCCGGAGGAATGGATTATTAATCCATAATAAACTACTTCAGTTAGAATCCTTATACAACAAAAAACCCAGGCATTTTGCCTGGGTTTTTTGCTAGGTCACTAAAACCTAAACGACGATTATCATCTGTTTAAAGCAGCGCCTCTCCATCCACCACCTTTACTTGCAGGCTGTGGGCACACAGGGCACGCAGGGCACGCAGGTGGGCACGCAACTTGTGGTGGGCATGCTGGTGGGCACGCAGGTTGTGGTGGGCAAGGAACATCACAGCAACGTTTTTCTACTGTGCACTTTGGCACATAACGTACATGAGTGTCAGTTACCATTTTATTACGGTATTTTGTCTCACAAGTTGTATATGTTTGTGGAACATATCGGCAGTGAGTTTTTTCGTAATACTGAGGGACATATCGGCAATACTGCTTTTTATAGTACTCTGGCACATAGCGGCAGTTTTGCTTTTCCACAGTATATGGCTCTTGTACACAACGCTGTGTACAATATTGTTGTGGACAGAATCTGGTTACAGGTACATAGCACACTGCTGGGCCTGTCTGATATGTGGCGCAAGGATCGAAGTTATCGTTTGCGTCATATTGACCGTCTCCGTTCGTATCTAGCTCTCTAATATCATTAATTTTATGATACTGAGCAGCGTTTCCTTCTGTAAAAGCGGCTACGCCGCAACAAATACAAAGTAACATTAAGTATTTTTTCATTTTTATCCTCCAGAGATTTTGACAAGGTCACCAAGTGAGCCACCCCGTCGATTTATCCTCTGAATCTAGCTATATAATTTTGTTGAATATTAGAAAAATGTTTTTTTAAACTAAATAAAGTTAATAACTTACAACTTCAAATTGAGGTTTTTGAAAACTAGACACATCTTTTCGAACTTTAGACAAAATCTTTTCCCAAGTAAGTCCACTTGTTCTACCCATTAATTTTCGAAAATACTTGGAGAAGGAAAGAGTGAAAACCCCTCCCTGACCCACATACGTCCAGGCATATTCTCCAGGGCTTGAAGCTGACACTACAACTTCTTTGGTGCTCCCAAGAAAAAGGGAATGGAGATTTTTATACCATTGAGAGTTATCTAAGGACGCCATTTTTATCACATTGTCTCTATCGAATAGACGGTA
>SLOH01000093.1 GCA_007132595.1 Waddliaceae bacterium
AAAGATAAGCCGCAAAGTTTTGGGACAATCAAAGGAGTTTTAATTCCAAACATTACCATGATGTTTGGTGTCATTCTTTTTTTGCGTCTTGGAGTGATTACCGGAAGCTCCGGTATCTTCCAAATGCTGTCAGCGATCGGACTATCGCTTGTCATCATGACACTGACAAGCCTCTCCATCGGATCTCTGATTACAAACATGAAGGTCGGTTCCGGGGGTGTCTATTACATTATCAGCCGGGTCCTCGGTCTAGAGGTGGGAGGAGCTGTCGGTCTAGGTATTTATTTTGCCCAGCTGATTTCAATGGCTCTGACGATTTCCGGTTTTGCCATTTCCATTTGCGAGCTATTCCCCTCCTTTAATCTCTATTGGGTCGAGATTATTACCCTGTTGATCCTCGCCTTGCTTTCCGGATACTCCGCGTCTTGGGCGCTACGACTGCAAGGGGTGATACTTGGGATACTTCTTGTCGCTATTGTCTCAATTTTCTTCGGTTCTGTTGAGGGGCTGCCTCCGTCTGATGGGCCTGTCATGCCCTTTTACTCAGGAGACATGACCTTTTGGACCACATTCTCGCTCTTTTATCCGGCAATGACCGGGATTGAGGCCGGCATGGCAATGTCTGGTTCATTGCGAAATCCCGCCCGCTCCTTGTTTTATGGCAATCTGTTATCCCTTGCTTTTGTCGCTGTCAGCTACTCGGCTGTTGCAATTTTTGCGGTCATTAAAATTCCTCATTCAAATCTCGTATCCGACCCGTTCGCGCTTCTAGATTTTGCCGCCTCATCCCCACTTGTTCTTGTCGGTATATGGGGAGCGACACTCTCCTCCGCGCTTGGGTGCTTACTCGGAGCCCCGCGCATGCTGCAATCGATGGCAGAAGACGGCGTCATCACACAAAAACTTGCAAATGTTGGAACTAAAGAGGGTCAAGGGCTACGTCGCTCACTCATCGTCACGACAATACTGACCGGGGTTGTGATGCTGTTTACCACAATGGATCAAATCATTCCGATGCTGACAATGATCTGCTTGGTAAGCTATGGGCTTCTCAATTTTGTGACCGCTTTTTCACAGCTGATGAGCATTCCCTCATGGCGCCCCCGCTTGCAATTCCCCTGGTGGGCATCGATGACCGCGGTGATTTTTATTATCATCTCCATGCTCATGATTGCACCGGGCTGGTCTTTTATCACATTTTTCACTCTTCTCGCTGTCTATTTTTGCATTCGCGCCCAAGATGTCGAGTCGGGATTTCAAGACCTTAGAGAAAGTTTCGTTTTCTTCTTGTCACGCTTGACAGTCTATCACCTAGGCAAGCCAACAGAGCACGCGTTGACCTGGCATCTACAACTACTCGTATTGATTGGAGCGCCGACAACGTCACAGAATCTCGTGCGAATTTCCGATAAGCTCACAAAGAGAAGCGGGATTTTAACTTTTGCAGCAGTCGTTCCCGAAGAGTGGCAGACTTTAGACCGCCTGCAATTGACACGTCAATCCTTTGCCAACCACTTTCAGCGACTTGGAATTGTTTGCCTAAGCCAAGTCTATCCGGCAAACAGTATGAATGAGGGGTATATCCAGCTGATCAAAGCATTTGGAATCGGACCCATTCAGCCAAACACTGTTGCGATGGAAATCTCCGAGGAAAATATCGATTCAAATTTACTTGAGCTGATTGAAACTTGCAGGCTGACACAAAAAAACCTGATTTTAATGCGTGACTCTGAAAAAGTCCCCGAGTCATGGTTTGTTAAGCCGCGTTTTGATCGTGGAAAGAGAATTGATATCTGGTGGGATCCAAATGACACGAGAAACTTTGACCTCTCGATGTCACTGCTCACAACGCTAAGAGATGGTGTTGTCTTTAGTGGCTCAAAGGTTACAGTCAAAACAAAAGTTGATGATGTCAATACAAAAAAAGAAGTGAAAAGCTACCTCAAAGATTTTCTTCGCAAGAGTCGGATCGAAGGAGAAGTGGCTGTATACATCGATAATATAAAGGAAGATAAGCCGGCATCTCTTCGTTTTATGCCGCTTGCTCAACTCGAACAGCCCGAAGACTTAGAAGAAGATGACAAAGACGCGCGCTTTGAAAATTACGCACAATACCTAAAAGATCAGCTAAAAAATATTCAAAAAGATGAAGTGGTGCTATTTGTCACAAGCTACGACACAATAGACCACAGGTCCATTTACATTCCAAAGATCAATAACGAACTTTGAAACCAAAGCCCCTTCCCTACTTTTTTCCTAGGGCGGCGATTGCTTGCCTGTAGTTTGGCTCTTGGGTAATCTCAGGAACGATTTCGCGGTATACAATTGTATTATCCTCCCCTAGTACAAATACGGCCCTTGCAAGCAAGCCTCGAATCGGACCCTCGGTAATTGAAAGCCCATACTCATCTGCGAAGTGGCTGCGAAATGCCGAAAGAGTCATCACATTTTTTAAGCCCTCTTCCTTACAAAAGCGCGAAGCTGCAAAGGGCAAGTCCATACTAATATTGAGAACGACAAGATTTGGGTCTGAAGCCACCTGAGAGTGAAAGGCGCGCAGCGACTTTGAGCAGATGGAAGTATCCAGGCTTACAAAAATATTGAGTAGCTTCCACTTGCTTCCAAAAGAGTCTAATGTCACATCATGCAGATTTTGATCTGTTAGCTGAAAATTTGGCGCTTTTTCCCCCTCTTTAGGGATATCGCCACTCACTCCGATCGGCTCATCTTTAAATGTGATTTTTTCCATATTAGACTCCCTATCATTGTGGATATATATGCAAAAAGATTGTCTTTCAACAAAATTCAAAAAAATATATCCAAAAGGATACGAAAGCATTTTAGAGGGGTAATCGTATGGAGGAAACAGAGGCATACGCGATGTTATTGATTCTTTTTTTGTGGTTTGCATTAATTATTTGGTTTCTGGTTTTTTCAATTCTTGTCTTAAAGAGACTGAGAAAAATCCACCACGAACTCAAGAAAAAGTAATCGGGTTTACGTTTTATCAAATTTAAGCGCTGCTGAATTGATGCAATAGCGAAGATTTGTCGGCTGGGGTCCATCTTCAAACACATGGCCTAAGTGTCCATTGCAAGAACTGCAAAAGACCTCTCTTCCAAAGATTGAAAAATTTGTGTGATCTTCTGTTTTCACATTTTCATCGAAGATCGGGGCGTAAAAACTTGGCCAGCCCGAACCTGAGTCATATTTATGCTTTGAGCTAAACAAGGGAAGTGCGCATCCGGCGCAGAGATAGCGCCCCTCATCTTTTAAATCAAAATACGCGTTTTGAAAAGGAGGCTCTGTCCCTCCCTTCCGCAAGATAGAGTACTGCTCCTCACTCAGGCGCTCTTTCCATTTGCTTTCGGTAAGCTCAACCGCGTTTCCATCAAATCGATCTTTCTCAGACAAGTGTCCACCTTTTCATTACTTCATCTCTTACTTTCATACCCGCTTTTAAAAAAGTAATCAATTCTAAGATTTCCAGACGCCCTGTAACCGTAGGATGACAACCAATTGCCCTAAATGATAAGACGTGTGGTCTGCAAGAATAAGAATCTCACGCAGGTAGTCATGACCCTCTTCTCCATATGGAAGCGGCTGTAATAGATCCACTTTTTTGATGAGAGAGCGGATCTGCTCTCGATCTTTTCTATATTCCTCTACCGTTTGCTCCCATTGTACTTTTGCATTTGCCTTCGGCCAGTAATCATCCGGAAAGTTTCCGGGAACATATTTAGGATCGATCATATAGTCTAAAATGTCTCTTTGAGCCAATCGAATATGTTCGATGAGCTGCCATAAAGTATACGGAATCCCTTCTATCCGTTTATTCTTTAAAGAATTGGGTACCTGCTCAAGAACAGTCTCGATATCCACATGGGCTAAGCGGCCATCGAGAAGATTCAGTATATGCGTTTTTAAAACTTTTGCCATCGCACAAACTTAGTCACTTGACAGAAATAAGTAAACATACTTTTTTATTGTATTTCCAAAGCACTTATGAGAAGTTAAAGAGTATGGAAAGAGAACCTACACATCACATTTCTGTTGGCTATGCGCTATCGATCTTTGGATTTATGGGCGCCCATCGATTTTATTTCGGAAAGAAATTTACCGGACTTCTCTGGCTTTTCACCTTAGGCCTCTTTGGAATTGGCTGGATCATCGACCTTTTTCTGATCCCATACATGAATAAATCCGCTCAATTTAAATATAATGACGGCCCGTATAATTACTCTATCGCATGGTTGCTGCTGACATTTCTCGGCCTTCTGGGCCTTCATCGATTCTACCTGCACAAGCCGCTAACTGGGATCTTATACCTTTTAACAGCCGGCGTTTTTGGAATTGGAATCATTTTTGATTTTTTAACCCTGAATGAGTCAATCGATGAGCTCAATCGCTATCCTTATAAAAAGTGAGAGCTCAAAACTCTCTAGCTGCTGCTTTGCCGGCAAGCCAGCCGGTTGTCCAAGCGCTTTGAAAGTTAAAGCCCCCGGTCACTCCGTCAATATCTAGTATTTCACCGCAAAAAAACAGGTGTTTGACTCGTTTGCTTTCCATCGTCTTAAAGTTAACTTCAGAAAGTGTGATGCCACCGCAAGTGACAAACTCTTCTTTATTTGTTGTCTTGCCTTTGACATCAAACCGATCGTATTTTAGCCCCTTTAAGAGGCTTGTAATAGCAGACTTTCCAAGCGAGCGTAAGTTTGTATCAGGAGATAGAGAGGAGCGATCGACAAGTGTTTTCCAAAGGCTCCTGGGAAGATCATCAAATTTTAAGCTGCCAAGCTTCTTTGAGGGATGATGCTCTCGCAAGTCTTGTACTTTATCTCGAAACTTCTCTTCTGAAATATTTGGAATCCAGTCCACAAGCAAAGTGAACTCGTATTTTTTTTCAGAAAGTTCGCGCGCAGCCCAGGCAGAAAGTTTTAAAGCGCACGGGCCGCTAAAGCCAAAGTGCGTAATGAGTAAAGGTCCTACTTGCGCATGTTCGCTCCCTTCCACTTTCAGTTTTGCCAAGTTCACCGAGACGCCTGAAAGATCGCTCAAGGGAAATGCAGGAACATTAAAGGTAAAAAGCGACGGAACGGGTGGTTGAATCGTATGAGAAAAGCGGGCCCCGATCTCAAAGCCGGCCTTTGCGCTTCCGGTTGCCATAATTAAACGATCCACAAAAACGGGCTGTTTATTCTTAAAACTCAGTGTAAATCCGCCTTTCGTTTGATCAATACGAATCAGTTTTGACAAGGTCGCAATTTGCACCCCTAGCCGCTTTGCCTCCTCATAAAAGCAGTTGATAATCGTTTCAGAGGAGTCAGAAATGGGAAACATTCTGCCGTCGTCTTCTTTTTTTAAACTCACTCCCCTTTTCTTAAACCACTCGATTGTATCTCTTGGCTGGAATGTATGAAAAGGTCCGAGCAGTTCCCTATGTCCTCTGGGGTAGTTTTCGACAAGCTTTTTTGGGTCAAAGCAAAAGTGCGTCACATTACACCGCCCGCCCCCGGACACTTTGACTTTGCTCAGCAGTTTTCCGGACTGCTCAAAAAGTAAAACGCTCGCGTTTGGATTAAACTCTTTGGCCGCAAGCGCTGAGAAAAAGCCCGCAGCGCCGCCGCCAATAATTGCAATTTTCAAGTGATCAATTCTTTTTCATTAACTAGCAAACAAGTGTAAAGAAAAGCAAGATATGGGTAAAGGAAGAGCCTTACGGCTTTACCATCTTGGATGGATCGACAACTGCGTCAAACTCATCTGCTGTGACAAACCCAAGCTCAAGGGCCGCCTCTTTTAGCGTCATGTTCTTTTCATGTGCCAGGTGGGCAACTTTCGATGCCTTGTCATACCCGATGATCGGACTTAGCG
>SLOH01000139.1 GCA_007132595.1 Waddliaceae bacterium
ACGTCTCTTCACACTCTCATTTCTTTCACTTGCAGTAGCTTCGCTGTGCGGGTATGAAATGGAGTCTAATCCATTCGATGAAAATCTGCATGTCACCCAAGAAACAAATGAGGATGACTTACGTGCATCAGAGATGGCATACTCTTCATTTTTTGAAATCGACGACGACTGGCAAGATGAGCAGTCTGACCGGTCGTTTGACAACGATTCCGCTGATGAGTCTGAATTCAAAGACGAGGACCATTCAAATGATCAAATTGGATTTAATGACGACCACAAATCAAAAAGCGACGTTACTGAAGAAATTGCTCAAAACG
Source organism: Waddliaceae bacterium (assembly GCA_007132595.1). Taxonomy (GTDB): domain Bacteria; phylum Chlamydiota; class Chlamydiia; order Chlamydiales; family SLOH01; genus SLOH01. The sequence goes on from SLOH01000139.1 coordinate 318, forward strand.
AGCCGGAAGCAGTCATCCAACAGACCCCGCCAGGAGAGCCTGACACAATATTAATCAACTTCACGAACGTCAATATTGTCGAACTCATTCGCTTTGTTAGCCGCATCTCAAACAAAAATTTTCTTTTTAACGAAAATGAACTGAACTTCTATGTGACAATTATTTCTGAAGAGCCAACGACTGTGGATAATGTCGTCACCGCTGTGATGCAGGAGCTTCGAATTCATGGCTTTCAGGTCATTGAGCAAGGAAACAACTTAATCATTCATCGACTACAAAATGTTAAAAGCATTTCACGAGTGCAAGTCGAAGGTGAGCCGGAGACAAATAATACCGAACTTGTCACACAAGTTTTTCGCCTCAACACATTAGACCCCTCTTCAGCTGTATCTATTATCACTCCCCTCACATCTGAACAGGCGCTCATTGAGTCATCACCTGAGACGCGCCATCTGATTGTGACAGATCTTGTGGTTAATGTTGAAAAAATTGCCCAGTTGATTCGCAGTCTTGACTCTCCGGGCGGAGGACTCACTGTTGGCGAGTACCGCGTACAATCAGACGACGCTCAAAATGTTGTCACTCTTACCCAACAGATCATGGATCCAATTGTCTTTGGCCAAATATTCCAACTAGTCGCACATACAGGTGCAAATAGAATATTTATTGTCTCAAGTCCCTATCTTGTTGAAAGGGCGATGTCCATTTTGGAAGAAGTCGATCGACTCGAAGGGCAGACAAGAATTTTAGACTTTGACCGAATCAGGCCAACGCTTGACGAGGAACGGACGAGAGTTCCTGAAGACATCAACGGTCTTCCCCCTGCACAAGGGTTTTGGGAACTTGGGCCTGACGGTCGCAGACAGTTCCGTACCCCTGCCGATGTTGTAGATGGAAGAACGCGTCCCGAGGGTCAATGGATTTTAGATCCAAACGGGAACTGGTATTTCGTTCCAAGAGACACAGCAGCGCCATTTACCATTCACAGAGAAGGTCCGCAAGTGCAACCGGGCGAGCAGCCAAGAGGCGCATGGGAACTTGCACCGGACGGATCGTGGGTATTTCAGCTTGCACCTACCGAGCATATCGCGCCTACACGCATTCTTAGAGAAGCAAGGTTTGTCGAAGAAGCGCCAATCGGTACAATTGAGCGAACAAAATTTTATATTCAGAAGTTGAAGTACCGCTCAGGAGCTGAAATTCAAGACGCTCTTCTTCGCATAGCGGCAAGCTTGCGAGTAGATGCGATTAACCCCGACTTAATTGATGCGATTTCGACCGTTCAATGGATCGAGACTTCAAACTCGCTCATTATTACGGGTACCGGACAGGCGATTGCACATGTGAGAGATTTGGTCCATCAAGTCGATGTTCCATTAAGACAAGTCTTTATTGAGATGCTTATCCTCGACACATCGATCACAGACTCTTTAAACTTTGGAGTCAGCTGGGGGTCAAGGTCAGGCGGAGCTAACACCGCAACTTCTCAAGGGTTTATTGGCGGCGCAGTTCCGCTGCCCCAACTCCTTGACACAGGCGGCATTAACAACGGCGTTGTTCAGACCCCTGACGCCTCTATCGTAGCTAGACAAATCGGCTATACATTGGGAGTCATCGGCCAAACAATTACACATAACGGCACGCAGTTTTCCCAACTTGCAGCCCTTGTTCGAGCGATTCATGAAAGAAGCAATTCTCGCATCGTCCTCAACCCAAAGATTATCGCCGAAGACGGTGTCACAGCTGAGATCTTTGTCGGACTTAATGTCCCTTACCGTTCGCAATCGATTGCCAATGACGAAGGGAGTATCCTCACGTCAAACTTTGAATATAGAGATGTAGGAACCACTCTTCGCGTCACTCCTTTCCTAAACAGCGATGACATCATCACTCTAGAAATTGAACAAGAGTCAAGTACTCTTGAACCAACGATAGAAATTATTGGCCCAGAGTCTCCTGGTCCGACCACAAGAATTAATCGCACACGCACACGCTTTCACGTTCCGAACGAACATTTTCTTGTGATGAGCGGGATGATTGATGACCAGGAAACCAAAGGCCGCGTGCAAGTACCTTGCCTAGGTGGACTTCCACTCATCGGCTGGGCCTTCAGCGACCATCGATCTGATGAAAATAAACGCAACCTCATGCTATTTATCCGTCCTCAGATTATCAATAGCGTAGACGAAATTCGAGAACTGACAAGACATCAACAAAATGTATACAAAATCAAAAATCATATTGAGCCGAGTTGGAAAGTCGAAGTGGATGAAGCATTTGAATGGGTTAACATCAATCGCGACTGCTGCGAACAAGGTTGCTGCGACTAGCGGCTTTGTCGCCTTATTGCTGTTTCTCACTTGCTGCCACCCTAGAAGTGAAATTCTCGAACCGAATCTCTCTTTTTGTCCGGACCCCTGTTTGGTCAGAAGTTTGCCGCCCCCCGCGTTTTCCCCCATTACCGAAAGCGAGAAGAGAGGTGAATGGGTCAAAGAGTTTTACATCGGAAACCAATTTGCAAAAGAGTTTGATTTTTACAGGGCGATTACATCATACAAACGTGCCTATCTTCTCTTGCCGAAGAGAGAGTTTGATCGACGCCAGCAAATCCAATTTCTCATTGCAAAGTCCTATTATTTAGGGTGTAAATACTGCGATGTTGTTGAAACATTTGAGGGCACGGAGCTTTTTGATATCGACGGCAGTTTCCCCGCCTACAACGAACTTCTTCTCATGCTCTACGATTCGTATAAACAGACGAGGCAGTGTAAAAAACAAGCAGCAGTTCTGCAGATTATCCAAAGCGAGGATCCACTTAAAGCCAATCAATTTCAACTGGGTGAAACGATTGAACAAGGCAATCTCTCTTGCCTGATTCCCCTTTCGCAAGAGACCTCATCAGAGGCTGCAGTTTCACAGTTCCACTCCTGCTATTGCCAAAATGCGCGATCTGTTAAAACTGCTCAAACGCTCAATGCGCTACTGCCCGGAGCCGGCTACTTTTATGTGGGGCAAAAAAAGACAGCTCTCACCTCCTTTCTCATCAATGCCGCATTTATCGCGACGACCTGGCACTTCATCGATGAAGGCAATTGGGGCGCTGCTGGCATCTCAGGTAGCCTTGAACTCGGATGGTACTTAGGTGGCATCAATGGAGCCGGCCTTGCGGCAAAAGAGTACAATGAGACTCTATACAACCGATTGGGAAAAAGGGTCATGGTTGAAGAGCGCCTTTTTCTTATTTTTTACTTTGAAACCTCTTTTTAACGCATGAGACTCTGCTTTCTCTTTCTTCTTTTGCCCCACCTTCTATTTAGCGATCCTTGGGGAAAAGATGCGGATCTGACCGGAAAAAGGCCAAATTACCAAACAAAGTACGGTCTTGCCTATCCCACACAAGAATACTGCCCTCCTAGGCGCATTACTCCGTTTCTCAGCGGGTTTGCGGAAGTTTCCATCTGGTTCCATCAAAATGTGATTTCTCCCGCTGACGGGCCGCGTAGCCACTATTTTCCTTCAAGCTCGCAATACACACTGGAAGCCATTCGAAAGTACGGTTTTTTTAAAGGAGTGATGTTTGGTTGTGATCGCCTGATGCGAGAAAATGACGATCTTTGGGTCTACCGCGAATACGTGCTTCCCGACTGTACAACGCTTAAATACGATCCAGTGCCTTAATGATTTAATTGGGGGAGAGGTTCGATAAGCGGCAACTCTCTTTCCGGAGCCTCCTGCTTGTTATCTTCAATCTCAGCCAAAAGCTCTTTTGCCCGCCGAATGGCCTTATCCATATATTTTGGAGGATTGCTGTAATCAACTAAAAACAAGTGATCTTTACCGATTAAATCAATGGTCCCGGCATGACTTAACACCTCCCAGGTATGAAATGGGATTCCCGCAAGAATGAGATCCCTTCCTGAATTCCTTAAGTAGTCATGCAGCTGCTTGATCGCAAGGCAGCCTGTCGCATCAATATCGCGCGTTCCTTTTAAGTGTAGAATGAGAATCCGCGTCTCTTTATCTTTTGCAATCGATTTAAGAGTGGCATGAAATAGATCGGCTGCGCCAAAGAAAAGCTCTCCCCTCACTTTAATCACAAGGATTTCACGCGAGTCCCCAGCGTTTGCAAGACCGATAAATTTCATTTTCCCATTCTCATCGACCAGGTAGCGAATAAATTGCGGGCGGGCGGCTTTGCGTAAATAGGAAGCAATCGAGAGAAATACACCTAAATAAAACGCGACGTTGATGCTAAAGAAAAGACATGAGAGAAAAGTAGCCCAAAGAACGACCGCATCGGCTCCAGTGGCGTTTTGGCACAGCTGGATCTGGCTTTTTTTGACAGTGGAGAGTGAAATGACAAGTAAAAGAGCAGCCAGAGCTGTCAAAGGAATGTGAGCCACCCACTCGTCAAATAGCATGACAATCAGCCAAAGAACGCCGCATGAAAAGAGCCCTGCCAGCCTGCTTTGCGCACCTGCCTCGACATTGGCAGCTGTGCGCGATGGACTGGCTGATACCGGAAGCACCCCAAGAAAAGCCGATGTTAAATTTCCAAGACCCAGAGCAAATATCTCCTGATCGATTGAGACCGATTGGCCTGTATTTGCAGCAAGTGAGCGTGCGACAGAGGATGTTTCCAGCAGTCCGATCAAAGCGATCGATGAGGCGAGTGGGAGTAGCTGGGTAAATAACCTAAATCTGATACTTGGAATTTGAACAGATATCGGCAGATCGTCAAACCGCCCCATCTCCTTGACACAGTCTAATGAAAGCCCAAATCGACTAAACGCCATGCAAAGGACCCAGGCAATCAAGGTCGCAAAACCGAGCATCAACGCCCCTGCCGGTAGACGTTTATCAAATTTTTTAACAAGAACCACAAACAGTAAACAAAAGACTCCAAGACTAGCCGTTGCAATCTTCACATCATCTAAGTGGGTGGCAATATAGCGAAATCGATCAAAGACGGAATGAATTCCCTTCAAAGGTGTGATTCCAAGGAAGGGAAAGAGCTGAGTGGCCGCAATTGCCACTGCAACACCCATCAAATACCCGATAATCACAGAGTGGCTAATAAACTGCGTTAAACGCCCAAGCTTGAAGGCCGCAATCAAGAGATGAATCAAAGAAGCCATCAGCGCAAGCTGGGTTAAGATTTGCAATGCAAGCATTTGCCTCTCTGCAGGATCTGCAAACGGGTAGTAGGTGTGCAAAATCTCCTGGGTTCCATATGCAAGTAGAATAGCCATTGAATTGCTTGGATTCGACACTAAGTGGCGAGTAGAGCCAAATAGAGACATGATCATTGAGGAGAAAATTGCGGCAAAAAATCCGCAAGAGAGCGGAAGGCCTGCAATAATCGCAGCAGCAATTGCTTGAGGCAGGGTTAAAAGGGCAACTGAGACACTTGCATTTAGGTCCTTTCGCAAAGAACTAAACGAATACCCTTTAAAATCACTCAGGAAAGGGAGAAGGGAAATTGATGTAAAACGTCTCTTGAACATATCTTAAATTTTATACTTTTACGCCTAAATGTTTGCCATCAATTA
>SLOH01000044.1 GCA_007132595.1 Waddliaceae bacterium
CATTGCATAATCTCCTTAGCAAATATTTAAAAAATAAATTTACATATATTCAAAGTGACTATTTATTTCAATCTAATCTTTATGTATAATACTCTGAATGAGCAAGCTACCGTTTAGAAAATTTCATCTTCTAAAATTATTAGAAGAGTATGATAAGAGCAATCATCCAATTGATCGCGCCGTGCATCTTTACTTCCGCGCGCACAAAGCGCTAGGGTCCAAAGATCGCAATTATATCGCTGAAACTGCCTATCTGATGATGCGCTGGAAAGGTCTTTTAGATTTTTTGACTCAAGAGTCCAGTTGGGAATCCAGATTGAATGCGATTGAGTCTCAAGACTTAAAACAGACGTCTGAAAATCCCGAAATCCCACTTCATATACGCGCGAGTTTTCCAAAGGAGCTGTATGAGAAGATTGTCTCCTCGCACGATGCAAACGGCCATCAACTCTGTTTAGACAGCAACGAAAAAGCCCCAACTTGTATCAGAGTGAATCGATTAAAAACAACGCGAGACGAATTACTTGCGCTTTGGAAGGAAAAATACAGTGTGTCACCATGCCTCCACTCCTCTGATGGAATCTATTTTCATGAAAAAATCAATTTTTCTCAGCTTCCGGAGTTTAGCCAAGGACTTTTTGAGGTTCAAGACGAAGGCAGCCAACAACTTGCCAATCTTGTCTTAGCAAAACCGGGAGATCATGTTTTAGACTACTGCGCCGGAGCGGGAGGAAAATCCCTTGCAATTGCCCCTAACATGAAACAGAAAGGTCAACTGTGGCTTCATGATATCAGGCCTTGGGCTTTGGAAGAGGCGAAGAAGCGAATGAAACGAGCGGGTGTCCAAAATGCGCAAATCCTCCTTCCCAATGACCCCAAACAGAAAAAACTGAAATCTAAATGCGATTATGTTTTAGTCGATGCTCCATGCTCCGGCACAGGAACTCTGCGCAGAAATCCTGATATGAAATGGAGGTTCAGCGCTGAAATGTTAGAGCAATTAGTCGGCCAGCAGCGCGCCATTTTTGAAAAAGCGCTAAGCTTTGTGAAGCCGGGCGGCCAGATTATATACTGCACTTGCAGTCTTCTTAAAGAAGAAAACCAAAGGCAAAAAGAGCATTTTTTAGCGACCTATCCGATCAAACAGGCCGCCGAAGAGTGGGTATCCCTACCAACCTCGGGCGGAATGGATGGATTCTATGGCGTCGTTTTTGAAAAACTCAGCTTTCCTTGGACTTTTTCGTAGATATCAGTGTATACTGTATCCTTTTAGATAAGTTGTATAATGAAGAAACTGTTCCTTTGTTTAATTCTCATTTTTTGCGGCCCTCTAGCGGCAATAAACTCCACGGCAATGAGCTCTTGGGGTGATAGTAAACCCCACATCCTGGTCAATAACCGGATCTTAAGCCAAGTAAACGGAAGGCCGATCACTGTCATGGACGTGGTGAAAAAAATGGATATGTATTTTTACAAGCGCTTCCCGCAGTTCAGCTCGATTGATGAGGCGAGGTTTCAGTTCTATACGGCCAACTGGAAGCCGGTGCTAAAAGAGCTCATCGACAAGGAACTTATTCTAGAAGATGCAAAACAGGTCAATATTACAGCAAGTACTGGAGAGGTGCGCAAAGAGATTGAGAGTGTGTTTGGACCAAATGTTGTCGAAAATTTAGAAGAGGCCAATCTAACCTACGAAGATGCTGTAAAAATGATCAAAGACGACTTGATCTTAAAAAAAATCATCGGTTTTAGAGTGAATGCAAAAGCCGTACGCGAAATTACGCCGCAAATGCTCTGGAATGAATATCAATCCTATGCCGAGGAGAATATCGCCCCTGCTCAATGGACCTACTATGTGATCACGGTCAATAATGAAAATGACACACTTGCCGAGCGGGCAGCAAAAAACCTTTACAACGAGCTTATCACAAGTAAAGTCTCGATAAAAACTCTGAATGAGTGGCTAGAGAGCAGTCAGGGGCAATTCGGGAGCTCGACAATTTCACTTTCATCTCCGATGACACAAAGCGAAGAGGAACTTTCAGACAAGTATCGCCCTATCTTAAGCACGCTCGCACCTTCGACCTTTAGCCCTCCGACCGAGCATGCAAGCCGCGCGCGCCAATCAAAAGTGTACCGCATCTTTTACATCAGCGATTACAATCCGGGAGGAGCTCCTGCATTCGACGACTTAGAGATCAAACTCAAAGAGAAGCTCATTGGTGCAGCGATCCAAAAGGAAACAAAAGAGTACCTGAAGAAAATGCGGATACGTCATGATATCAGTGAAGATATCGACTCACTCTATCCGACCGATTTTCAGCCATTCATTTTAAAAAATTAGCAGCTAAGCACTTTTTAGGGGCTTATGAAGGAAAATCTCCCACGTCACTGTCCCACGCATTTGCGACGGTTTTTAGATGAGTTAAAACAAGCCCCCAAAAAAAGCCTCTCCCAAAATTTTCTGATCGATCAAAATGTGATTCAGAAAATTGTTTCTGCAGCTTCCATAAAAAAAGGTGACCTTGTCTTAGAGATTGGTCCCGGCCCGGGCGCGCTCACGCAGGCGATGATTGCAATCGGTGCGGATGTGATTGCCGTTGAAAAAGACCGCGCCTTTGCAGAGTCACTGCAAAAAGATTTCAAGAACCTCACGGTTTATGAAGATGATATTATGCAGTTTTCACTCGATCAAATCCCCCGCATGTGTAAAGTGATTTCCAACTTGCCCTACAACCTGACAACCCCGATTCTAATGAAACTACTCCCAAGAGTGGACCTCTTTTCAATGCTCATTATTATGGTTCAAAAGGAGGTAGGTGATCGCATTTGCGAAAAGCCTGGCTGTAAAAATTTTGGTCCGCTCGCACTTTTGGCGCAGTTCTACAGCGACCCATCCTATCTATTTACTGTCAAAAAAAACTGTTTCTATCCGGCTCCCAAAGTGGATTCGGCAATTATCGCATTTGAGTGTCATGAGCCACCTAATATAAGCGATGAGAAGGCTTTTTTTGAGATGGTACGGGTTTGCTTTGGCCAAAGACGGAAGATGCTTCGCCGCACGCTTACCTCTCTTTTTTCAAAGAGTAAAATTGAGGAGGTCTTAGAGAGTGTGAAGATTAAGCCAACTGCGCGGGCCGAAGAGCTCTCTTTAGAGCAATTTATTGCCCTCTTCGAAGAATTATCCAGGTAAGTGAAAGAACTGCCATCCCAACTACAAACTTACCTCCAATTGGCATCCCGCGAATTTTTGCTTTTAATGACGTAAATGTCGGGTCCACTGAGTAGACAGGCTCGCTTGCAAGGACGGCTCCGTTTGCTTGGTTTATCGCCACAAGGTCTCCAATGTATTGACCGGGCTCAAGCGGAAGCTCAAGCGGCTGCCATTGCACTTGACACTTTACCTTCGGCTTGTTGTCTGAATAATACGAGACATTTAAATCCTTTTTGAGCTTCAACTTTACTTCCTTTTTTACCTTTGGATGCACGAGTCGAAGCGGGAGTACTCCCTTTTTAAAGAGTCGATAGGTGCTCGGCTTTTCTCTAAATGCGGTCTCAAACAGCTTCTTTGTATCCTCAAAGGTCTCCTTTCTCGACGGACATCCAAGCAGTACAGCAATTAACACACGATCCTTGTCTTTAGCGGCAGAAGCAAGGCAGTGACCGGCTTTTGAAGTGTACCCGGTCTTTACACCAATGGCTCTTGGGTAGTATTCGCTTCGCCCTTTTCGCAAGAGGCGGTTAGTTTGAATTAAGGCAGTCTCCCCTCGGTAAGATGACTTGGGAAGATCATACCTAGTCATCTTGACAATTTCAGAAAACTGAGGGTTTTTCATTGCGATTTGAGTTAAGTGAGATAGCTCGCGAGCTGTTGTTAAGTGTTTGGGGTGATGCAAACCGTGTGGATTGTAGAACGTCGTCTTCTCACATCCAATCTCCCTTAAATACCGATTCAAGTCTTCCATGAAAGTTGGAATGGTTCCGCCGATATATTGCGCAAGCACATTTGCCGCATCATCGGCTGATGCAATCATCATTCCATACATTAGTTCGCGCAAAGAGAGTTTCTCCCCTTTTTTAATGCTCATATGGCAAGCGCCGGGTTCAAGCCAGTATGAGGGAAGCGAGTAGCCGGAGCTGATTTTTTTTTCTTCTGATATCCATCCGATGGCGTCTTGCTTGGCTTCAACCTCATTGTCGAGTTTTTCTTCTCTCAAGTGCAAAATATAGGCGCCGGTCGCAATTTTTGTCGTACTGGCAGGCGGCAGTAGTTGGTCTGCATTCTTTTCGTATAAAACATCGCCGCTCTCTGCATTAATTAAAATCGCAGCTTTTGCGCTGATATCGAGATCAATCGAGGCGTCTAGATGAGAAAATGCAGCGAAACAGACGAGGAGAAACACGTAATTCATACTGGCTAGTCTACCGATTTTTTCTATTAAGTTCAATTTGGCATCGATCTTGCTTGATAACTATTAAAAGAGCGAGGAAATCATATGTTCGACCTTACAAAAATTGAATACAGCTACCAGACATTCATGCAAAACCTTAACTATTGGCTTCCGGATGGAATTGTGGTCATAGATGATGAAAAAATTCGTGAAATGGGTATTTTGGACACTTCAGACGAGGAGGAACTGCCGCCAATTGCGCAATATTTTCATGTGGTAGAATCGACGGAAAAAATCACATTGATCAACCAAGAGTTTGTGATTTGGATCATCCCCGATCTAGAGTCGAAAGAAAAGGCAACCACTTATACTTTAGTTGCGCTCAACAAACCGGATATTCTTAAACTTGAACTTGCGTTTGTCATCACTGATCGCCCAAGCTCATCTTGGGTGATTCTTAAAGTCTTAGAGAACTACTTGGAGGAGATTAAAGAAACTGAATCCACCATTAACTTCTTTGACAATCAGTCCCGAAGCTAGATTAATCGAATTCAGGTTCCCTGCCTACTCACCAAGCATACATTAAATAATCGACAATTTTTTCAGATAGGCGGTCGCTCAAAGGTGTCAGCGCGGTATCTGTTGCCAGATCATAATTGGAGACTTGTCCGAGAGAAAATTGGTTGATTTCATCGCGGCTTGTATACCAATCGTGGTCATAATCAACGCTTGCCTCAATGAGTACAGGTCCTCGCACGGCACATCCGCTGCAAGTCTCTACAAGCGTGACTTGCGCGCCTATAATAAGCCTGGTCTCTGTCGGAATAACTGATTTGATGAGTTTTCCTTCTTTATCCCGGTCATATCGATACCCAATATGCTCGTGGCGAAGATTTTTCAGGCAAACAAAGAGGATTAGGTCTGCGCTATTCGCGCGGTACTCGAATCGTCCAGAAGTGGAGATATGGCGAATTAAGCTGCTTGTGAAGCGACCGTTTTCATCGTCTCCAACAAAGGGGACCGTCACAGTACGGTATGGAAGCGGAACCATGCCGTTTCCCAGTTGGTACCCGCAACTTGAAAGCATAAAGAGCAAAAGAAAGATGAGTCGACTGAAGAGGAGGCTCACGACTCTTTAGACTTTAAATTAAAGACTTTTTCCCAATCATCACCGAATTGAATGTCGGTTTGTGTTTCATCGATGGTGACTCGCTTACTTTCATTCTGCAATTTGGTGATCACATCCTGATACGCAAGCGGGCTTAGCTGAGAGAGGTTCTGACAGCAGTAGCCTGCCACATTGGTTTGCGGGAATTGCAAAATGGCACGCTGATAGTAAAAAACAGCTGCCATTGGCTCGCCGGTGCGCTCATAAAACTGCGCTGTTTC
>SLOH01000112.1 GCA_007132595.1 Waddliaceae bacterium
AATTTTACTCTCAATATTTTTAATTTCTTATTCGATTGCTCAATGGATATGGTGAGTCAATTTCTTAAAAAATATGCCGATCGATCGCGGCCGCTGCTCCTTGCGCTATCCGGCGGGCCTGACTCATTGTATTTGTATTACCGATTAAAAGAGAATCGAGTCAACTTTTCAGTTGCTCATGTCAATCATCGTTGGAGAGAAGAAAGCGACAGTGAAGCTGAGGCGCTGAAACAGTTAGTTGAATCAGATCACATTCCCTTTTACCATTCAGTCATTGAGCCTGCGCTGAGATCAGAAAATGATGCGCGCGATTTTAGGCGACAGTTTTTTTTTAAGCTTTGTCAAACACATGGCTTTCAAGCCGTGATGACAGCCCATCACTACGATGATCAAGTCGAAACAGTACTTAAGAGAGCATTTGAAGGAGCAGCACTTGAAAACCTTTCCGGGATGAGACCCGTCCACCAGGCAGGCGAACTTACAGTATGGCGACCTCTACTCGGAGTAAAAAAGAGCGAGATTCTTCAATGGCTGCAAACAAGGGATCTTGAAGCGTTTATGGATTATACAAATGACGATACACGCTACACTAGAGCGCGATTAAGAAAAATGATCCCCGAACTGTCACATCAATTTCAAAAAGAGATTGCCCCCTCATTTTATCATATTGGAGAGGAGGCTGCGCAGTTAAAAGAATACTTCGAAGAAAAAATCTCCCCCTTGCTCGATCATGGAATTCATGCACCTTGGGGCGTTTTTTACGATTTTTCTAAGATGAAGATCCACCCGGTTGAGATTAAATACTTACTGCGGCAATGCGCGAAGCTCTCTCGTAGCCAATTACAAGTGGCATCTGATTTAATGCTTAAGCGCGCTGCGAATAAGAGAGTGGGAAATGTGATTATTGATCGAAACCGTCTATTTATCCTTAGGTTTCCTATACCAACTGATTGGAGTGTAATAGAGGAGCCAATCGATCAATTTGAACCACCAACAAATTGGCAGGACGTTTGGAAAGGGAAGATGTCAGTTACATTGAAAAAAGGGACATATCAGTTGCTTCCAATGAATCAAAAAGCTGCACAACCGTTTAAAAAGAGGTGGAATGCATTGAAGGTTCCAGCCTTTTTGTATTATGTAGCGCCGGTTCTGATTCAAAATGATGAAATCGCTTATGAATTTTTAAGCGGTCGGCAGCAAGTCGTCGATTCACCTTGTATTAAACTCACTCTTATCCCTAAAGATTGATAGGGAATGCATACATGTGGTATACTCCGGATAGTAGAAGGAAATCGTTTGAATTATATGCTCAAAACACTCACCTTCAATATTTTACGATAAATTTACGGGAAAAATATGGCAAAAAAAAAGCAAGATTTTAAGAAAGGTTTTTCGGGCGGATTTGTCTGGATTTTGCTCCTAACCTTCTTTTTCGCCTTAATGGTTCAGAACTTTCTCGAAACCAAGCGAGCGAATACCAGTTTCTCTCATCAACTTGAACACCTCGTCAACCTGCAAATGATCTTGCCTGAAGAGAGCCGGAAGACTGCAGTCAATGATAATTTGGTCACATTTAGTGGTAAATTTCGCGAGAAAGCGACCGAAACTGGAAAAGATCGGTACAAGTATCTTGAACTTCTTCATACAAAGCATTTGCTTGAGAGGGAAAAAGAGTCGTTAGAAGGTGAGCTCCAAGAAAATAAAGAAAAAATCAAAGAGTCCGCGGACCTCTTTTTGCACCTTGCCGGCCTTTCGATTCCAAGGAACGGTTACGTCATTATTCAAGACCCTCTAGGAGACAAACAGCAAGGGGTGATTGTAAACGAGCTTTCGAATCGTAGAGTGACAAGTTTAAGAGACCTAAAGGTCCGATTTCCTTCCGTTCAATCCGACCCGAGCGCGCCTAATATCACTGCGTTTGAGCAGTCGCTCAAGGGGTTGATTCGCAACTTCCGTTCACCGGCTCTTGGGATCGGAAATGAGGCGATTAAGGAAGAGCTTCGAAAAATTCAAACTGAAGTCAATCATGTGTCTACAACTGCCTCAAGTACTGATGCACAACTGGAAACGTATGAAAGGTCCCTGAATCAGCTTCAGAAAATCGTTGACGAACTCGGCGGTAATCAGACAACGACACATCTAGCTCAACTCCGCTCCGTTCGAGACTATAAGCAAGCACTTGGAGAGTACCGTCAAATTGATCGTCAGATACATGAAAATAGGATTCAACTCGACCGCGCGCGCAGCCATGTTGCCGATGCCATTTGGTTTTTTAACAATCGTGAAATTTCGACAAGAAAACTTGAGCAGCAAGATTCCGAAGAGTTTACTCAATGGTTTCAAAGCGCGAAGAAGGAGTGGGACAGCTTCCCTGCCAATCAAGGCGGAGTCTTTAAGGCACCCGACCAACCGCTCAATAGCGTCTTAAAAAAGACCTTTAAAAGCGAGCCGCCTGCGCCCAACTACTTTAGTTACTTAATTACCTTTCTGCCTATTCTACTTGTTCTTGGAGCGCTCTGGTTTCTGTTTTCCAGGCAAATGCGCGGTGGAATGGGAGGAGGCGCAATGAACTTCGGAAAATCACCTGCCAAGCTTCTAACGAAAGAATCAAACAAAGTGACGTTTAAGGATGTTGCCGGGATTGACGAGGCGCAAGAAGAGTTACAAGAGATTGTGGAGTTTCTCAGAAATCCTCAGAAATTCACGGCTCTAGGGGGGCATATCCCTAAAGGTGTTCTCTGCGTGGGTCCTCCAGGAACAGGTAAAACGCTGATTGCAAAGGCTGTTGCCGGAGAAGCGGACCGTCCGTTTTTCTCAATTTCCGGCTCAGACTTTGTTGAAATGTTTGTCGGTGTCGGGGCGAGCCGGATTCGCGATATGTTTGAACAGGCGAAGAAAAACTCACCTTGCATTATTTTTATTGATGAAATTGATGCCGTCGGTCGCCACCGTGGAGCTGGAATTGGCGGAGGTCATGATGAACGCGAGCAAACATTAAACCAGCTTCTTGTTGAGATGGATGGTTTTGCTACGAATGAAGGCGTGATTATTATCGCTGCGACAAACAGGCCTGATGTTCTAGATAAAGCTTTGTTAAGACCCGGCCGTTTTGATCGTCGTGTGATGATTAACCTACCAGACATCAAAGGACGTTTTGAAATATTGAAAGTGCATGCACGCAAAATCAAAATGGACGGCACTGTCGATCTCATGGTTTTGGCTCAAAGTACTCCCGGATCATCAGGAGCAGACTTAGAAAATATTTTGAACGAAGCTGCCTTAATAGCCGCAAGGAAAAATAAGACGGCAGTCCAAATGGATGATGTCAGCGAGGCGCGCGACAAAGTGATGTTTGGAAAAGAGCGTCGGAGCCTTGATATTGATGAAGAAGAGAAAAAGACAACAGCCTATCACGAATCGGGTCACACCGTAGTCGCAATGGTAGTCGAGCATGCCGATGCTGTCGATAAAGTCACGATTATTCCTCGAGGCTTTTCTCTTGGGTCTACGATGTTTCTTCCAAAGAAGAACCGACTCAGTTACTGGAAAAGAGAGCTCATCGATCAACTTGCAGTCCTTATGGGTGGACGTTGTGCAGAAGAGGTGTTTGTGAATGACATATCTTCAGGTGCCCGACAGGATATTGAGCAAGCCACCAATATCGCTCGTAGCATGGTATGCGAGTGGGGCATGAGTGAAAAACTCGGCATTGTCGCCTATGATGAGCATTCAGATTCCGGACAATACGGGATGGGGGGACATCATGAAAAGAAGTACTCCGATGAAACGGCAAAAACTATCGATGAAGAGGTTAAGGATATCTTAACTCATGCCTATGAGCGAGCAAAAGCGATTATTACCGAGAGAAGAGAGGCAGTCGAATTGATGACAGATCTTCTCATTAAATATGAAACTTTAAATCGCACAGACATCGAGAAAATTGTTAGCAATGAATGGACGGAAGAGGATGAATCGAATAAGCTTAGCGAGCTTAAAGAGGCGAAAAAGCATCGTGACGCCAAAAAGATACAGCCCCCTCCACCCCCAAGAAAAGAGGATGAGAGGCCTGAAAAAGAGCCTCCAAACGCCTATCCGGGTGATATCAGGGTTTAACCTTCTGAAAAAAACAAGACGCGTAATGCGTCTTGTTTTTTTTTATCTTCTTATCCACTTCTTTAAATATTTTCACTATTCAAACCTAAGTAGCCAAAGTGGCATTATCTCATTATTTAGGCATAAACGAAAAGATACCTCAATTGATAAGCGAGAAGAAGCCTAAACGGCTAAAGTGAGACTTGGACATCGCATTGATGGATAGGCAATGGAAAGCCCTGTTGAACCTCAATAATCCTGCGGTAGCGGGGCTTAAGGCTGTCATTGATGATTAGAGGGGAGTTAAATGAGGTATATTGGTGGGAGTTTGAGTAAGGGGAGGGATTTCCTTCCGCTAAGTCATTACAGCTTAGCGGAAGGAGTAAGTCACCTAAGAGAGAAGTGCTTTGCGGCTAAGTTTGATTTGACCGCGGTCATTGATATCGAGCACTTTGACGGTAATGGTGTCACCCTCTTTTACATACTCTGTAATATCATTTACGCGTTTATGATCAAATTCTGATATATGGCAAAGACCTTCTTTTCCAGGTAGGACCTCGACAAAGGCACCGAATTCTTTAATCGACGTGACTCTTCCTGAGTATGTCTTGCCAATTTCGACCTCGGCGATAATGCCAAAAATGATTTCCTTGGCAGCCTCTAAACTCTCTTCATCGTGAGCTGTCAGGTTGATACGGCCATCATCTTCAATGTCTACCTCAACGCCAGTCTCTTCTACAATCGCACGGATTTGCTTTCCGCCCGGTCCAATGACCGCGCCAATCTTACTTGGTTTAATGTACAATGCTTCAATACGCGGCGCGTGAGCAACCGGCTTTGATCTTGGTTTAGGACACGCTTCTGTCATCTTTTCAAGGATATGCAGACGCCCCTCTCTTGCTTGATTCAGAGCTTTGCGCATGATATCGATTGTGATTCCTTCGACTTTAATGTCCATTTGGAAGGCAGTAATGCCATCTTTATCACCTGTAATTTTAAAGTCCATATCACCAAGAGCATCTTCAATACCCAAGATATCCGAAAGTACAACGCAGCTCTCTTTTTCGAGAATAAGACCCATTGCGATTCCGGAAACAGGCTGTTTGATTGGAACCCCGGCATCCATCATCGCAAGGCAGCCTCCACAAACAGACGCCATAGATGAAGATCCATTGCACTCTGTAATATTGGATTCTAGACGGATGGTGTAAGGGAAATCTTCGGGAGCCGGAAGAGAGTACATGAGCGCTCTTTCTGCCAACTTTCCATGACCCACTTCACGACGTCCGGGAGGACCCATGCGGCCAACCTCCCCAACTGAAAAGGGTGGGAACGAGTACTGTAGATAGAAATCATGCGCGCCTTCGCCATGCAAATCTTCATAGCGCTGGGCCATACTTTGCCCACCTAAGGTGCAAACTGCAAGAGCTTGTGTTTCTCCTCGAGTAAATAAGCTGCTGCCGTGCACTCTAGGAAGAAGGGATTGATCGATTGTGATTGGTCGAATTTCGTCGAATCGGCGTCCATCGCTGCGCTTCTGCTCTTTGATTACGATCTGTCTCATATAGTCTGAAGAGAGCTTTTTAAAGGCAAGCGATACATCTGTAGAACTAAATCGAG
>SLOH01000083.1 GCA_007132595.1 Waddliaceae bacterium
GGAAGTTAAAGGGGCTCTGGGGGATCGTTCTGTTGTCGCCTACCCGCGAAGTGAGCCTTTAGAACCGTATTTTGGGGAGGAAGTTAAAGGGGCTCTGGGGGATCGTTCTATTATGCCCTTCGGTTCTCATTCGCTACAAAATCGTTCAGGTTCACGCGTTAGAATAGATCAACGCGTTGAATATCGGTATAGAGGACAAAGAGTTGTTGTCGACCTAAATGGAGAGATGTTCGCAAGACTCATTTTTGATCCGAATACGGGAAAAAACCACCGCTGTTTGGGTTTTGAGGGGGATATCAATGGGGAGTTTTCGAGAGCCATACTTGACTCGGAACTCACGAGTCAGCTACTTGAAACATTTCCCCCTGCTCGTCAAATTCAATATAGTCAAGAGCCTTTAAATCATGAGTCAATTTCTCTTAATCATTACATCAGGGATGATTATGCAATAAATCCTCAAAGGTCTGCAGCTGCATCAGAGCTACCTCCCCTGCTCAGGGCAGTAGAGCTAGGAGCTGAGGAGGAGATAGCCGAACAGGAGCTGGCCTGGCGCGAGTATCTAGAGGTCACTGCAAGGAAGGAAGCGGAATTTGATGAGGTGCTGGCTGTATTCTTCGAAGAGGCGGCGGCTAGAGAGGAGCGGGCAGTTAAGTCACTTATTGAGCCAGAGGATTATTGGATCCTGGTCGGTTCGGTGCCCCCAACATGTGAGAGCTTGGCTGAAGGCCAAAGATTTTTTAAACGTCTGAGGGACCGTTATGGAGAAATTCTCAGTCACCATGTGATCGCAAGCGATGGTCTCGATAAACAAGAGGTTCTAGGGGAAGCTCATACAAGGCAAGCGGTTGAAAAGCTTGAATGTTTAAAAGAAGTTATTGGTGAGAACAAGAATCTGGCAGCTTATCTTTTTCACTCAAGACCGGCAGATGAATCCAAAAATGACATCGATGACCTCTCGCCCATTCGTTTTGAAAAAGGACAGATTATTCCGGATCAAGAACTGACAGATCAAGGTAAAAAAATCACAAAAGAGGTGTTTGTTTGTCTTCTGAATGCGGGCTATGGCTCAGAACTTGGCTATAGAGTGGTTGCTCGTTATGATTTAATGAAAAAAGAGGCGCTTACCCTTAGAGATATTCACAAGGTGCTCGTAGGAATTGCAGCTAATGTACGGGTCGAAGACTTAAAAAAACTGTTTAATGAAATAAAAAGTAATGGCTCCGAAAAATTTGAGTGCAGGAAATTTTTAAAAGAAAAAGATGAATGCGCTTATGAAGAGGTGAGAGAGGTGAATTCCTTTGAGACACTCACATCTGAGCAGATGGGGTTTCTTCTTTCAGCTTTTAGAACAGTGCCTTCCGGAAGTAAAGGAGAAGTCGCTCACCCCACAGTTAATATTCCCTTTAAGGAGGATGTTTTTAGGGATGTTCTCTTTAAGCACGACCATGAATTGCTTGTGAAGTTCGAGCAGTGGGATCAACTGCTTTTGGAGGGTGAAGATCGTATCGACCAGCAAGAGTTGCATGAACTTGCCGTTTCTGAGCATGTGGGTAAAAATGTCTGCTATAGAAATTTGGAAAACGGAATGGTGTTTGCGATTCCGGACAGGGAAAACCGCGCACAATTTTATCGAGTTCAAGACCATTTTCGATCGAATGGGGTGATGCCGTCCTTGGTTGTGCCTATAACGGAAAATTCTTATGAAGAAGAGTTAAAGCTAGAAGAAACTCATAATATACATCTCGCATTTAGAGGCACTTCTTCTCTTGTTCAGTGGTTTCGCAATACCGATTACAGCGGAGTAGGTGCTCAAGAGTTTGCTAAACAGCAAGAAAGAATAATCGGTATGGTGTCTGAATACTTATTCCAAACTGAATGTGAGAATGTAGTTTTGCATATCTCCGGACATAGCTTGGGTGGATGCGATACGCAACGAGCACTGACTTTAATAATGGAGGAGATTGCAAAGTCGCGTGAAGATAGTCCGCTGAGAAAAATTCGTCGGGTGGTCGTTAAAACCCACAATGCTCCAAGACCTGAGCCTGCTCTCAACGAAAGATTAAAAATTGCGATGAAGAAAATTTTTGATAATAGAGAGGCGTTCAACGTTGAAGTCGATCTTACTCATATAAGATACTTTGATCAACAGTATCAGGATGTGGTTTCTACTCTAGGAGAGGTCTTAGTTGGCGCTGATCAGGACGGAGAGCAAAGCGTTTTTTCCGATGCGCGTTCAATTTTTCGCCGGCAGCTACTGGATATACAAATCGAAGAAAATTTAGGATACGCAGGCGGCCTTCGTTCGCGCCATGGATTTAAAGCATTTAATCGTGAGCTATCCAAAGGTAGGGATTGGTCGATTAAAGCAAGGCATCGTAGCAATGATGAGAATGTGAGCCAAATGGAGAGAGAGTTTGCAGGGAGTTACCACCGGACTCCGGAGGATCAAAGAAGATTCATTACGCTGCTGTTTTGCGCAATATATTCGACTACAGAAAGTATCGCCCGTTTCAATACTAATATGGCTTTAGGAACGATTGTAAAATCTGGTCAGCTAGCAGGCATAATTGCATAACCGGGTCAATGCATATATACTTAGAATACTTTTTTTAAGGTAAATCTTGATGAATAATCATGCGTCGCTAGGAGTTGCTAAAGGATTTGCACTAGATTCTTTGGATGATGAAAGCAAAAGCGACCATGTTCTCCCTCCGCAAGGAAAGGAGGCGGAGACTGTCAATAAAATGCAGGCACTCTTTTGTGAAATTCGAAATACAGGAGTATTCGAATATGGCAAAAAAGAACTCGATCGATCGAACCGAATATTTTGGCCGATGTTTCAAAGCGAAATGGAGGCGTGTAATTCAGGTAAACCCTCGGATCAAAAATTCATTCTCAACTACTTAATGGCCTCGGAACTGAAGCGAAAGCAATTGATCGAAAAGCTTTCATTTGAGCAACTAAAGAAAGTGATTTTTGAGGCGGACCTGTGGCAGATATCGGACTTGGTTAATCGGTGTGATCAGATTTTGGCTCGCCGAGTTGTTTTTACAAAAGAAGAATTAAATTCTCTGTCAAAGCTCAATCTATTATCTTTTCCTCTGTTGAACGCTTGGCTGTTTTTATTCGGAGTTCTCAGTCTTGATCCCGAGGAAAGCAGTCGCGAAACAATTGAAAATGCCCGCCAATGGATTGACTTTAAGAAAAGAGAAGTTAAAGCTCTCGATCTTTCCAAGCTGGATCTAGAATTTCTTGAGAAAGTCGATCCGATCTACGCGCCACGCGTTGCATTCACAGTGAATCAGTTTTTTATTAATAATGAAAATATCGAAAAAATTTTTACGATTGCAAAAAGCTTTCACTCTCATCCTGTCATGCATGCGTGTTTACAGTACGAAGCGCCAAGTGGATCAATAAAAAAATCTATAGGTAATGAACTTTTGATCAATATGCAAACCGCCTACAAGATCGGGGAGATTTTTAAGCCCGCGCCGTGCGAGAGCAATGGCACTGCGTTTTTTCTAGATTCTGAGAAATTAGATCCGAAGAGAGTAGGTCGAGAGGAAGTGATAACAGGATTGAGAGAGTTGCTCTCTTTGCTCTTGAAGTACAGCGAGCTTTCACTTGGTCTTAGCTTGAGACTCGATCTCGTTTCTCAGTTTGCGCGCTTAGTAGAAGATCGCGCGCTTCCTTCTCTAAAATTGCTCCATTTTATTCCTGTCAATGGTGAGCCTTCATTTAAGGGTGAGGAGGTACAGTCGATTTTTCGCTCGTTTCCAAATCTTGAAACAGTTGTGATTCCCGAGAGTGTCAAGGATTTTTTTCCCAATTTGCCACCAAATTTAACTTACTGGAAAAACCTTTGCGGGAGGGTTAAGCGGGTGCAATGTGGCACAAAAAGAAGTCAATTTGATGAGATCTGGAAAAAATTTCCAGACCCTTACCGTCCCGGCGAACTGCCGATTAAACAATAATTTCCAAGATCTCTTTCTTAAGCTGCTGATTCGATGTGATCTCTTCTACGCTTTTTCTATAGCGGTATCGCCAATTTTTTTTCACATTTAAGTGCGGGCGGTTAATTCTCTCGTCATCCGGCCTATCCCATGCCATCCCCGAAACAAGGGGGAAGTACTCTTGTAAAAGGTTAATGTGAAAGTAGCTTGAGGAACGATGAGAGAGTGTGAGAATGTCTTTTCTTAGCTGATATGAGAGCGTTTTTTCGTATGTTAGGCCAAATGATTTAGCAAATTGTTTTGCGATTGCCGGGTTTTTATTCCACCACTGTTGCAGTGTCTCGGTATCATGGGTTGAGAGGCATGTCATGCTATCCGGCGGATATTTTTGGATGGGGATAAATGATCCGCTCTCCCTTTTTTCCCACCGCATGACTTTTGTTCCGGGAATCCCCATTTCATGTAGACACTTTCTAGCAGAGGCTGGAACGGTTCCAAGATCTTCAGCAATGGGAAACATCGAGGAGTGGTCAAGAAAGTACTGTAAAATAGATCTTCCTTCGGGGAGCCATTTTCTTCTGTTTTTCGGGACATAGTGCCCATTAGCGGCGCTGTTTCCCTTTGGTATTGCCCATATGCGAAAGAGTCCGACAACGTGATCGATGCGATACAGGTGAAAGAAATTTTCGTGAAACTGTAGTCGGCTTTTCCACCACTGAAGAATTTTGCTTTTTTCACCTTCAAAGCGATAGAGGGGAAATCCCCAGTTCTGCCCGTCTGTTGCGTATTGGTCGGGAGGCGCGCCAGCAGAGACGTTGGTGTCAAAGAGGTCGGGATTGGTTGCGACATCGGAGCTATCGGGGGAGATTAAAATCGGGATGTCTCCTTTGAGTAAGACGCCCTTTTTGTCTGCTTTTTGTTTGACTTGGCTCAGCTGTTTGTAGCAGAGAAACTGGACAAAGTAGTAGAAGTCTCGCTCATTTTGGGGGTTTTTACTTAGCATAAAGTCGGCGTAATCTTTGAGCCATGGATGACTTTTGATAAATGCTCGATACGCATTGCTCTTGCTTTGATGTGGAAACATTTGGCGAAAGTATTGCCATAAAAACTTTTCTTTTCCCGTCCTGACTTTTTCGTAGTCGATCCACTGCGTTTTTGTCAGCGCTTTTAAACTGCGAAGAAGAGGGGAGTCTTTAACAGATGGAAGTCTTGAGATCCCAAGGTAAAGAGGATTTAGTGCCATTGAGGAGATGGGCGAGTATGGACTGACTTGCTCTCCTGTATCGTTAATCGGCAGCAGCTGGATTGTGTCCATCTGAAGTGTCTTTACCCAGTCGATTAACGGAAGCAGATCCGGATACTCACCAATCCCGCAGCTCATTCGACTATGGAGGGCGAAAAGGGGGATGCAGACACCGTGATGGTGCTTGATGCCGATTTTTTTCCAATGTCTCTTTGCATTTGTCTTTTGAAGTTCCATTTTTCCTTTAACTGCTTGTGATGTATGCGCTCCATGGAGGAAGGATATCTGGAGGCGTCTGTTTGCTGCGCGTATCGAGTAGGAGACGCATCTTTTCTTCCTTGAGCGTGAGCTCTAAGCTTCCCATGTTGGCAACTAATTTGATTTCCTCAGAGCTGCGCTTGCTCTTTCTTGTGATTGAAATGAACTGCCTTTCTTCATCGATTGTAACCTTGACCGACTCTTTATCAAAATTTCTCATGGCCGGA
>SLOH01000140.1 GCA_007132595.1 Waddliaceae bacterium
AGCTTTTTTTAGAGACTCCAAACTAGACAGAAAAATAAACTTATTGTACCGATATAAAACAACTCAAGGATTGCTTCATGTATATCAAAGCATGTTATCTCTTTTTAGAGCATCTTAAAGTATCAAAAAATGCCTCCGAACACACGATTCGCAATTACTCAATTGATCTCAATGGGCTAAAATCTTTCTTGGAAAAAAACCACCTTGCGAATGAAAAACCGGAAAAATTGCCTCCAAAGATTCGGTATGATCAGTCGTATCAAGATCGCTATACAGCCAATGACGATATCTTGAACTTGGAAGATATCGACAGGAGATCAATTCGCGGATTCTTGGCGTTCTTAAGTGCAAATAGGGCCTCTAAAAGTACAATTATTCGAAAAATTTCTTCATTGAGAACATTCTTTAAATGGGCTTTTTGTGAACAGATCATCCCTTTTAATCCTACAGAAGATATCGAAACACCTAAGGCGCAAAAGCGCATCCCGGTCTCCCTCGATTATCATCAAATTCAAACACTGTTTGAACAGCCGGACACATCAAACTACCTTGGTTTTCGCGATCGGACAATTATGGAGCTCTTCTATAGTTCAGGTCTTCGTGTCAGTGAACTTGTTGCTCTAGACCGAGGCGACATTGACTTTCGCAATCAGTTGATTAAACTGAAAGGTAAGGGAAAAAAAGAAAGAATTGTTCCTATTACAGAGAGTGCTGCGCGTTGGATTCGCGAATACCTCGAACACGAAGAGAGACATCATGACATGGATGGGCACCATGCCGAAGAAAATCCGGACGCCATTTTTTTAAATAAACTGGGAACAAGGCTCTCTTCGCGCTCTGTTGATAGAAAATTTCGTGGATATTTAATCAGCAGCGGACTTGCGGCAAATGTCACTCCCCACACAGTCCGTCACACGATTGCAACCCATTGGTTAGAAAATGGAATGGATCTCAAGACAATTCAAGCGCTCCTTGGCCATAGCTCCCTTTCTACCACAACAATCTACACTAAAGTTTCACCGCAGCTTAAAAAGCAAGTCTACGACAAGGCACATCCAAGAGCAAATTAACGTTTCAGAAAAAATCGATCCAAAATTCAGTAGAATCCAGAGTAACTCAGAGGTTCCTTAATCTCACAAGTAACTTCCGTGTGGGATCTTAAGAACATAGTGATTCACCAGCATTAAACGCTCATAAGAGAGGAAGTAGAGATGGATGAGATCGCTTTTATTCAAATCACGATGAATGATCGGCCCGTCGATCCCAACTTTACGATGGTCAATCCACTTTCCGTCTTTATCAAGTAAGAGACTAAAATAAACACTCTCCTTTGGAGGAGATTTTTTTAATCCCTCATATGATTGATAAAATGGTGGAACGGCAATTCCCATCGGCATGTACATTCCTTTTGGGTACTCCGTCTTCGGAAGCCTTGGAATCTTAGTAAAATCTATTCCACTGACAATGAATCGGCTAATTTTTCCATCTTTAGTGTCTTTGAAAACAAGCTCAATCTCATCATAATTGCGCTGATCCGCTCTAGATTTCACTTTTCTAACCATTGCATGATCAAGGTGGGCAAGCGTTTGAAGTTCGTGACCTCTCACTTTATTGGTATCATACCGGCCGGGGGGGATAAAGGTCGCAAACTGCAAGTTTTTCTTCCCGTAAATGTCTCCATAGCATTTAACACCCATGGCGCTTGTGATTCTTCGTTTCCTCTCCTGCTCCCCTTTAATCAATAGGGGCTCATTTGGGGTTGTCGCTGTCCACACCTCGTTTGACCGCACCACCTCGCGCAGGTTCGCAAGATTGACAAGCCGCCCCTCCGGACTCCACCAATGCTCCAAACGGTGCCAATGCTTCCAGTAACTTTCGCCGTTTTCTTTTTCAAAAACATCTTTGTAGTGCCCTAAAGGAAATTTGAACCATCCATGATAGTACAACTGCTTTTTTCCATCGGACTTGCTGTAAAAAAGCACTTCCCAAAGACCCGCATTTAAGGAGTTGCGTGACAGTTCTGCTGAAAATAGGTTGTCTTTTTCAAATCCATCTCCGCCTTCGATCACAAGATTGCGAGAACTTCTATTCAAGCTAATTTGCTGCCGGTTCCACTCTCTTTCGACAAGAGTGATGATTTTCATATCAGGATCTTCTTTCGCCCATTTAGGTACCGATGGAACAAATAGGCTTAGGTCAATATCTTTGAATTTAACTGTGGCCACATCAGGCTCATCGGACTCAAAAATAAAGTCAAAATGCGTATCGTCCTTTTTCACAAGACGAAGAAAGCGGCTAACATACTGATCGTAATGAGACCCCCTTCTAGAGGGATCAGCCGGATACTCTGTAGCAGTCAGCTCCTCTATTGGAATCGGCATCTCTTGCGAGATTCGATATTTATTTCCAAATTGATATCCAGAGTAAACAGCTCCTAAAACCAAAATAATTCCAAGAATCCAACCAAATGTACGCATCAAATTACCTTTATAAAATAAAACCGCAGTAGATCAAAACCGCGCCAAACACCATCGTTATCCACCCAATGGACTTCAAAATAGTAGGAGACATTTTTCCATACCAATCTCTTGCCAGTTCAGGATAGAAAAGATTCAAGATCCCTTTGGCAAACGAGAGGTAACCGATCAACGTAATTAACAGAGGCCAGTTTAAAACCCAAACAGAATGCGAAAGGATGATAATAAGCCCAATCAAAAGCGAGATCACAGCAGAGGTTACACGGAGCGCGGGACTAGAGTAGAAATCCGTTAACACCTCCTCAATCTGATCATAGCGGAGAATATAGTATAAGCCTGTAATCAGTAAATAAATACCAAATAGCTGCGCAAGAAAAACGGAAAGAAACATTTAACACCTCCATAGGCAATTAGAAACCTCTGCATTCCATTAGTAATGCAGAGGTTCCGTTGGTTATGACCAAAATAAACCACGTGGGTTTTTTTTGAACATTGATTCTTTTCCTTCCGCTCAGATACTATTCAATTTTCAGGATTTTACCTGAGTGGATCACCTGAAAAATATTGTTGACCAAGCTTAAATATAGGAAAATCACATGAAACCCTCACTTATTGCTTCTTCTTTCCGCGCATTCTTTATGGCAGTTTTTGGAATGATCGGCATTACTGTCGGCATCATTTTATCACTCGTAATGATCGGATCAATAGCCAGAACGGGAGATACTCTAGAACAAAGATCGTTTTACAAGCCATTTGCTCTTCCCAATGCGCAAGGAGAGAGAAAAGTCCTCGATAAGGAAGCTCCGGTGATTTTAAAAATCGACATTGAGGGAGCAATCGGAACAGACATCTTAAGTATGGGAACAATCGGCAGACAGCTTGTCGAATCTCGAGAAGGAATCTTAAAAGATGACCGGGTAAAGGCAATCTTGCTCAACATCAATTCTCCCGGCGGGACAGTGATTGACTCCGATTCAATATACAACAATTTAAAAGAGTATAAAAAACGCTACGACGTCCCCGTTTACGCCTATGTTGACGGCCTCTGCGCCTCGGGTGGGCTGTACATTGCTTCGGCTGCTGATAAAATTTACTGCAGCGATGTCAGTTTAATCGGTAGCATTGGAGTTCTTTCCCCCCCTTTTTTCAACATTTCAAAGACGTTGGATAAGCTGGAAATCGACACCCTGATTCTCTCAGAGGGAAAAGGAAAAGACAGTTTGAACCCCTTTCGTCCATGGAAGCCTGGAGAGTCTGAAAACTATCGTGAAATTTTAAGTTACTACTACGACACCTTCGTCAATATCATCACTGAGAACAGACCAAAGATTAGTAGAGAAAAACTTGTGGAAGAGTACGGTGCCAAAGTCTTCCCCGCAGATCAGGCACAAGAGATTGGTCTTGTCGATGAAAAAGGCGTCTCGCTATACGGAGCAATCGAAAAAATTGCACAAGATTTAACATTCGAAAAGGACAAATATCAAGTTGTCCAGTTTAGAAGAAAAGTGTGGTACTCCGGACTATTTCAACAAAGCGGACCTCTAGAAATGCTATGGAAGGCAAAACAAAACTGGTTAATGCCGACTTTTCCCTTCCACGAGAAAAACCCATTTATGTACTTATACATCCCTTAAAAATTATGAGTGAGATTATTTCATCAGCATTATACGCCTTTTTTATTGGCTTATTCGGAGTCATCGGACTTACCGTCGGTGTCGCGCTTTCTCTGATTCTCATTGCTACATTTTTTAAACGATTTAAATCAGTAGAAAAGAAAACACTCTATAAACCCATCGCCCTTCCCAATGCGCAAGGGAAAAGAGCTGTTCTTGATAAAGACTCCCCGGTCATTCTGCAAGTCGATATTAAAGGAGTGATTGGATCAAAACTCCTAAATATGGGGAGTGTAGAGAGTCAACTGACTGAGTCTCGAGAGGGCGAGCTCAAAAAAAATCGTGTCAAAGCTGTTTTACTTAAAATTAACTCTCCTGGAGGAACGGTCATCGACTCCGACTCGATCTACAGGCAATTAAAAGAGTATAAAAAGCGCTACAACGTCCCCATTTACGCCTATGTAGATGGTCTCTGCGCCTCTGGTGGGATGTACATCGCTTCAGCAGCTGATAAAATCTACTGCAGCAACACGAGCTTAATCGGCAGTATCGGTGTGGTCTCTTTCCCTTTTTTTAATGTTTCAAAAACCTTAGACGATTGGGGAATTGAGTCTTTGACTCTTTCTGAAGGAAAAGGGAAGGATCACTTAAACCCATTCCGCCCCTGGAAGCCTGGAGAGGATAAAAATCATCGGGAAATCTTAGGCGATTACTACAAAAACTTTGTGAAAATCATTGTTGAAAATAGACCAATCAATGAAGAGACGCTTATCGAAACGCATGGAGCAAAAATCTTCAGTGCCGGTCAAGCACAAGAGATTGGCCTCGTAGATAAAAAAGGGTTCACTCTTTCAGAGACGATAGAGGAGATGGTCGATGTTCTGAAGATAGAAGATGAAGAGTATCAGGTCGTCGAGCTGGTCAGTAAAAAATGGTATCCTAACTTTTTGCAAGGACCTTTGGAAATCATCGGAGAGGTCAATCAAAATTGGCGAATGGCTGGCATGACTTTTTGTGAAAAGAGCCCTTTTATGTACCTATATATTCCCTGAAGGCAGTGATTGCGATCGTTTTTTTCCGGGATACCCGTAATGAAACCAGTTATGTTGACGAATACCCTCGACTACTCTCTGATATACTTCAGAAACTTTCTGTCCTTGCAGCGAATTTTCCGCCACTTCTTTTGCTTTGATACAAAAACATCTTGCTACCGCTAAATAAGAGCCACTTTTTTTTCTATTCTGAAGAGTTTCTTTAAACTTTCTCAGCTGTATTTCTGCACTTTCCAGGTACTGTTCGACCGTGCAATACTCTTCGGGAACAGCATACTTATAGTTTAATAATAAATTTGGGTGAATCAGAATAACTCCTTTTAATAATCAGGCAATCATTATATCA